>JANOLC010000001.1:0-4910 GCA_031419575.1 Burkholderiales bacterium
GCGGCGTGCAGCGTGCCCATTAAATCAATGGCAATAGCGCGCGCGGCTTGTCTGCCTTCATCCGTGGTCATGTTTTTACCCAACTGGCCCACCCACGGTTTGCCGTCTTTTTTGGCAATGTGGCCGGACAAGAACACCAAATTGCCCGTTTGCACAAACGGCACATAGGCGGCAGCAGGAACGGCTACGGGTGGTAACGTGATATCGAGTGATTTCAGGGTGTCGTAAATGCTCATGGCGTGGCTTTCTTGAGTAAAAATGGGGTGAAGTCCCCGTCAGTTATAAATAGTTAGCTATCTAATTGATAGTGTCTTGGGATTGACTCTGGCGCTGCCCTTGGGACTGTCCCAGCCCCTGAGATTGCGATTGCGACTGAGTTTGCGACTGCCCCCGAAACAGCGGGCCGTCGTCCACCGGCTCTACCGTCACGCCCACCTGTAGCGTGTGGTTGGCACCGCCATGAATCACGCCGCGAATGGGCGACACGTCGGCATAGTCGCGGCCAATCGCCAGGGTGACGTAATCTTCGCCCGGTGTGCCCCAGCCGTCGCGGTCGTTGGTGGGGTCAAAGTCACACCAGCGGGCGTCGGTTGGGAAATCCGGCAGGTACACCGACACCCAGGCGTGTGAGGCATCGCTGCCCACCAGTCGCGCCACGCCGGGTGCGGGCTGGGTCAGCAAATAGCCGCTCACATAGCGGGCGGGCAAACCTAACGCGCGCAGGCAGGCAATCATGATGTGGGCAAAATCCTGACACACGCCTTTGCGCTGCGCCAGGGCTTCCAGCGCGGGGGTGTTGACCTGGGTGCTTTGACTCTCGTAGGTGAATTCGGTGTGGATGCGGTGCATGAGGTCGTGCGCGGCCAGCAGCAGCGGCGCGCCCGGGGGAAAGCTGGGGCGTGCGAACGCCGCAAAATCAGCATGGCGGGGCACGTAGGGCGACGAAAAAACAAACTCGGCCGCCGGGTCATAGGGGCGGCGAGCGGCGTAGCGAAAGCGCTCACGCACTTGCTCCCACGTCAGGTTGCTGGGAGGTAGGGGGCAGATGCGGGTGGTCACCACGCTGCGTGCCACCACGCGCAACTGCGAGTGCGTGGTCTGCATCGAAAAAAAACAGCGCGTGTTGCCGTACACGTCTTGCATCAGTGTTTGCTGGGCGGGCTCGGGAGCAATGAGCAGCGAATGTGACAGCAGCGTCTGGCTGGCCAGGGTCAGCGGCTGCAGGTAGCTGATGTGCTGGGCAATCTCAACCGCAGGCAGGTAATCGTACTGCGTCTCATGGGTGATTTGCAGCTTCATTCAGGCCCCCACGCTGTGTTTTGTATCCACCGAGTGGGTGAAGTAAATCGCCCCCACATCTTCAGACAACGCATAAGCGGTTTGAACGCAACTTTGCAGCAGCTGGCTCAGCATGGCATATTGCCCGTTGGCGTCGCGCTCACACAATTGCGCCAGGCCCCAACTGGCCGGGTCTGGCACCAGTAAAGACAGCTCGCTCAGCTCATTGGGCAAGCTGCCAGAGAGCTTGGCCAGGCGACCGCGCAGGGTTTGCGCTACCCAGCCCAGTGAGCGCGGGTTGTCGCGGTCCAGCACCAAGAGTTCGACCATGGCGGCCACGTCGCGGCTTTGCTGGTACTGCGCGTGAAACGAGATGGTGCTGTCAAACAGTGAAATCAGTGCTTCAAAGCCACCATCGGTCAAGACTGATTCAGTCTCAAACCCGCGCGCCAGCGACTGTGCCAAAAAGCCCAGCCGCTCAATGTGCCGCCCAATACTAAGCAGCCGCCAGCCATCATCGCGCGACATGCGGTCGGTTTGCGCACCTGTGATGGCCGCCATGTGGTCGCTGGCCACCTTGAGCACGCGCAAGGCCTCCAGCGGCGAGTAGTCGCCCGATTGGGTTAACTGGTCACAACTTTGCGTCAGCTCTTCTTCAGCGCGGACGATGACGTTCCAGTGCTCCATCGACAAGCGCTCGCGCACGCTGGAGCCCGCCAGGCGCACGGCACGCAGGCTGTAGCCCACGCTGGTCGCCAAATCGGCACTGCCCAAGCTGGCAATGAGGGAGCGCTCAAACACGCGACGCGCCTGCGTGGCGGCTGGCACGGTGGGCAACACCAGGGTGTTGGCAACAGCCATTTTGGACAGCCAGGTCAGCAGCGGCACACAGGACTGGTCTTCGCCGTGCAGGCACTCAATGGTCAGGCGCGCCAGCCGGATGACGTTTTCGGTGCGCTCGGTGTAGCGGCCCAGCCAGTAGAGGTTTTCACCAGCGCGGCTGGTCACCATGCGTTTGCGCTGGGTCAGCATGCCAGGGGTCAGGGTGGGTTGCAGCAGCGTGGTTTTGTCCACGGCGCCTTGCGTCATCACCCACACATCGGCACTGCTGCCGCCGCGCTGCATGGACGCAATCTCGGTGCCGCTACCGGCCACGCGGGCCAGGCCACCGGGCAGCACCCGCCACGACGCTGCGCCGTCTGACACCGCAAAGACCCGCAAGATGACCGAGCGCAAAGAGATCGCACGGGCAACATCGTTGGGTTTGCCCTCTTCAGCACGCCAAGTGGGCATTTGCGACAGCGGCACATAGGCTTGAATGGTGTGGTTGTCACTGTGCAGCGCAATGCGGCCTGCCCATTCGTCAATCTCTCGTTTGGATAAGTTGTGCCCCAGCACCGCATCAAAATTACCGTGGTGGCGCGAGCCCGGGTAAGTGGGTTTGATGGCGCATTCACCCAGGCGCGGCAACACGGCATCCATGGCCGAGCGCTCACCGCACCACCAGGTCGGCAACGCGGGCAATTGCAACTCTTCCCCCAGCAAATGCCGTGACAGCGCAGGCAAGAAGCCTAGCAACGCCGGTGACTCCAAAAACGCCGACCCGGGCGCGTTGGCCACCAGCACATTGCCCGCGCGAATAGCCTGCAGCAAACCGGGCACACCCAAGGTGGAATCAGGCCGCAATTCAAGTGGGTCTAAAAACTGGTCGTCCAGGCGCTTGAGCAGTGCATGCACCGGCTCCAAACCTTTGAGTGTTTTGAGGTAGACGTGCTGGTCGCGCACGATCAAGTCGCTGCCCTCTACCAGGGTCAGGCCCAGGTAGCGCGCCAGGTAAGCGTGCTCAAAATAAGTCTCGTTGTAGGGGCCTGGCGTGAGCAGGGCGATATGGGCATTGGCCCCTGCTGGGCTCATCTGCTTGATGCTGTCCATCAGCGCGCGGTAAGTTCCTGCCAGGCGCTGCACATTCATGCTCTCAAACGCTTGCGGAAACAAGCGCGACACCGCCAGGCGGTTCTCCAACAAGTAGCCCAGCCCGCTGGGGGCCTGCGTGCGTTGCGACACCACCCACCAGTTGCCATCGGGTCCGCGTGCCAAGTCAAACGCAGCAATGTGCAAATGCGTGCCACCCACGGGTTTCACACCATGCATGGCGCGCAGGTAGCCGGGGTGCCCCTGCACCAACGCTGGTGGCAACAGCCCGCGTGCCAGCAGTTGCTGTGGCCCGTAGACATCCGCCATGACATGGTCCAGCACACGAACTCGCTGCTTCACACCAGCCTCAATGTGCTGCCAGCTTTGGGCTGACAAAATCAGCGGGAATAAGTCCAGCGACCACGGCCGCTGCGGCCCGCCTTCGTCGGCGTACACGTTGTAGGTGACACCGTTGTCGCGAATTTGGCGCGCCAGGCTGTCAGCTCGCTGGTTTAAGTCACCCAGGCCGTCAGCATTGAAATTTTCAAAGAAACGATCCCAAGTCCGCGTATAGGCTTGTTTGTTTGCTACGAAGTTAGTAGCATCTGAAGTGCCCGCAGTATCACCCTCAGGAGCCACGCGACCCCGCAATTCATCAAAATGCCCCGGGCTTGCGGCACTGACCGACTCGCCGGTCAGTGGTGCAGTCGGCAAAGGGGGGGCTGGTAGGAGGGAATCGGCAAAATCTTTCACTGATTAAGAGTATGCCAGCAAGCCGCGGCTTGATAGGGCCGCGCCGCGCCCCCTCACGCCCCGCCTTGTGCTGCAAATCAGCATTAGCGCTCCTTGACTCGCCTCAACCCCTGCGCAAATCTCGGGTAAACGGAAACTCTCGGCTGCCCGGTACGTTGATGGTGGCGGGTGGCACGTTCATCACGCCCGGGGTGTGGCCCATCGAGGTGAAGCGTGACAGGCGACGGCTTTCAGCCTCGTACGAGTTGACGGGGAAGGTGTCATAGCTCAGACCACCGGGGTGGGCCACAAAGTACTGACAACCGCCAATCGAGCGTTTCATCCAGGTGTCCACAATGTCAAACGTCAATGGCGCATGGACGCCAATCGTGGGGTGCAGGCTGCTGGGCGGGTTCCAGGCCTTAAAGCGCACGCTGGCCACAAACTCACCCACCGTGCCGGTGCTTTGCATGGGCAGGGCTGCGCCGTTGCAGGTGATGACGTAGCGGCTTTCGTTCATGCCTTTCACCGCGACTTCAATGCGCTCCAGTGACGAGTCCACGTAACGGGCGGTGCCGCCAGGTGCGCCCTCTTCGCCCATCACGTGCCAGGGCTCCAGAGCAGTGCGCAGGGTCAGTTCCACACTGGTGGATTTGACAGAGCCGACCAGCGGGAAGCGGAACTCGTAGTGCGGCGCAAACCAGCTTGGGTCGAACGGGTAGCCGGCCCTCTGCATCTCGGTGATCACATCATCAAAGTCTTGCTTGATGAAGGTGGGCAGCATGAATCGGTCGTGCAACTCGGTGCCCCAGCGCGTGACGGGTGCCTTGTAGGGGGTCTTCCAGAAACGGGCCACAAAAGCACGCAGCAGCAGCTGCTGCACACTGCTCATGTGCGGGTGCGATGGCATCTCGAACGCGCGCAACTCCAGCAGACCCAGACGGCCGGTAGCCGAGTCGGGCGAGTACATTTTGTCGATAGAAAAC
>JANOLC010000002.1:0-4674 GCA_031419575.1 Burkholderiales bacterium
CCAACGACTCGGACGACAAGGCCATTGTGGGGGCCATCATCAGCATGGCCAGAAGTCTGGGCATGCAGACGATTGCCGAAGGCGTTGAAACCGAAGGACAGCTTGAGTTCTTAAAGGCCAGAGGTTGCACTGAGGTGCAGGGCTACTACTTCAGCCGCCCACTTGTAGCTGATAGTTTTGAGGCCTTTGTTCGGCAGGCTAACCGCTGACCTTTGTCCGGTATCGGTTCCAGCACCTGCGGCTCATTCAGAGCTTGTCGCGCCTGGCCAATGATGGGAACAGCCGCCACCAAGCCACCGCCACAAACACCGTGCCCACCCCCCCCAGCACCACGGACGCCACGGGCCCCAGCCACTCGGCCGTGACGCCCGACTCAAACTCCCCCAACTGGTTGGACGCACCAATGAACACTGAATTCACCGCGCTCACCCGCCCGCGCATGGCATCAGGCGTTTCCAATTGCACCAGCGTCTGACGGATAACCACGTTGACCATGTCGGCGGCGCCCGACACCGCGAGTGCGACCAGCGATATCCCAAAGCTGCTGGAGCTGCCAAAGGCCACCATGCACAGCCCATAAACCGCCACCGCCAGCAGCAATGTGCGGCCTACTTTGTGCTGCAAAGGCCAACGGGCCAGGTACGCCGACATCAGCAAGGCACCCACAGCGGGCGCGCCCCGCAGCAAGCCCAGACCCCACGGGCCAACATGCAGAATGTCTTTGGCAAACATGGGCAGCAGCGCTGTGGCACCGCCCAGCAACACGGCAAACAAGTCCAGCGACACGGCCCCCAACAGCATCTTGCGCTGGCTGATGAAAGTCACCCCGGCAAACACCGTAGCCCAGGTGACGCTCTCCCGCGCCACCGGGGCATGCAGATAATTCACCCGCAAAATCAGGGCAAAAGCCACCATAAAAAGGGCCGCACACGTCCAATACACGGCGCTGGCACCGGCTACAAAAATCAGCCCACCCAAAGCAGGGCCACCGATTACCGCCACCTGAATGCCACTTGAGCTGAACGCCATCGCCCGGGCCAGCAAGTGAGGTGGTACCAGCAAAGGCGTGAGCGCCTGTTGTGCAGGCATCTGAAATGCCCGCGCCGCGCCCAGCGCCACCGATGCGCCCAGCAAAACACCCCTCGACAGCGCCCAGCCACCCCAACCCAAGGAGCCCGCAACCAGCGCAATGGCCACCACCAGCTGCGCCACCAGGCAGACCGCCACAATGCGTCCCCGGTGCACCCGGTCGGCCACGTGTCCGGCAACCAGTGTTAGCAGCAATGCGGGAAGAAATTGGTACAAACCGACAAGACCCAAGTCCCAGGCGCTACCGGTCAGGTCATACATTTGCCAGCCTACCGCTACCAGCAACATTTGATTGCCTGTGCCGCCGAACAGGCGGGCAAACCACATGCGCATGAAAGCGCGTTGCTGAATCAGGTGGGAAAAAGAATCCAAAACGCGCGGCTGGGCGTTTACTTATTGATGGAGGCCAACACGTCAACGCGCTTGAGCAGCTCACGGTCGTTCCACGGCTTCTTGAAGATGCCATACAAGCCCTGAATGTTGTGCACCCGGGCCTGCATTTCGTCATGCCCGGTGATGGCGATGACGGGAATGTCTTCGGTGTCAAGGCTACCCTGAATGGCGGCAATCAACTCAAAGCCATCCATATTGGGCATTTCCAGGTCGGTGATGATGACGGCAAACTTGGTCTTGGCGATGGCCTCCATGGCCTTGACGCCGTCCTCTGCGGCCTCCACCTGGTAGCCGTGGCCTTCAAACAGCTTGCGCAGCTTGGCACGCGGCACGGCGGAGTCGTCCACCACCAAAATTGACAATTGCGCGCGAAGCTGAACAGCGTCCATCACCGTGTCGGGGCCAATATCAAGGTCTAAACCCGGGCCGGTGGACACCGACTCCGACAGCGGAACGTCAATGCCGCCGCCGGGCGACACGCTCACACCGTGTAGCGGGGCTTGAGCGGGCGCACGAAATTGCATGGTTTTGTCGAAGGACTCGCCTGCATCACCGGGTTTGCTGGGCGCTATCACCGGCACATCAGGTAAATCGGCGTTGTCTTCAATGCGGTTGTCACCCCCGTTGCGGCGGCTGAAAAAGATCAGCGCCAGACCAATGGGCACGGCAATGGCGAAGGGAATCAGGTAAACCTGCAACAGATCAAAAAAGTTGGGCATCATGGGGTTGACCGCTAAAGATTAAGGTTCTGTTGCATTCTGACAGGGGTCAAGCCGCCAAAACGGCCAGTCCACCCATATAAGGACGCAGTGCGGGTGGCACGGTGACCGAACCATCTTCATTTTGATAGTTCTCCAGCACGGCCACCAGCGTGCGCCCCACCGCCAGGCCGGAGCCGTTGAGCGTGTGCACAAACTCGTTTTTGCCTTGCGCGTTCTTGAACCGGGCTTGCAGGCGGCGTGCCTGAAAGGCCTCGCAGTTGGACACCGAGCTGATCTCGCGGTAGGTGTTTTGCGCAGGGAGCCACACCTCGAGGTCATAGGTCTTGGCCGCGCCAAAGCCCATGTCACCGGTGCACAGCGACATCACGCGGTACGGCAAACCCAGCTTTTGCAAAATGGCCTCGGCGTGGCCGGTCATTTGCTCCAGCGCGTCGTAGCTGGTGTCGGGGTGGACGATTTGCACCATCTCCACCTTGTCAAACTGGTGCTGGCGAATCATGCCGCGTGCGTCGCGCCCGTAGGCGCCCGCTTCGGACCTGAAACACGGCGTGTGGGCGGTGAGCTTGATGGGCAAGGCGGCCTCGGCCACCACCTCATCACGCACGAAGTTGGTCAGCGGTACCTCGCTGGTCGGGATGAGGTACAGCACCGCGTTGTCGGCCACGGGCTCAGCATCTTGCCCGCCCTTTTTGGCGGCGAACAGGTCGCCTTCAAACTTGGGCAACTGGCCGGTGCCGCGCAGGCTGTCGGCGTTGACGATGTAGGGGGTGTAGCACTCGGTGTAGCCGTGCTCCAGCGTTTGCACGTCCAGCATGAACTGCGACAGCGCGCGGTGCATGCGGGCAATCGGCCCTTTCATCACGGTGAAGCGCGAACCGGTGAGCTTGACGCCCATATCAAAGTCCAAACCCAGCGGAGTCCCGATGTCTACGTGGTCTTTAGCTACGAAATTAAGAGCAGTTACACCCTGACCATCCGGGCTCCAGTGGCGCACCACCACGTTGCCATGCTCGTCCGAGCCCACCGGCACGCTGGCGTGGGGCAGGTTGGGAACGGCCAGCAACAGGGTTTGCAAGTCAGCCTGAATTTGCACCAGGCGCGCGGCCGAGGTGTCCAACTCAACCTTGATCAAACCCACCTCGACCATGACAGCGTCAGATTCTGCCGCGCCCGCCGGGCCTTTGGCTTTGAGTTGGCCGATCTGCTTGCTTAAGCTGTTGCGCCTGCCTTGCAGCGCTTCAGTACGGGATTGCAGGGTTTTGCGCTCTGCCTCAAGGGTTTGGTAGGTGCCAACGTTCAGGAACAGTTGCGGGCATTTGCGGGTTTCAAGACGGGCGATGGCCGAGTCAAGGTCTTTTCGGAGGAGGTTGATGTCTAGCATGGGAGCATTTTAAGGAGGTCGATCCAGCAGGGGTCAACGCGATCAAAGTCCAGCGGGGTCAAAATTAGCTCCACACAAGATCAGGCACACCCGCTCGTCAGCCCGGGGCACATAGGCACCGGTCTGCAGTGCGGCCAGACCCAGCGCGGCCGCCGGTTCCACAGCCAGGCGCAACTCGCTCCACAGCCATTGCTGGGCCGCGCGAATGCCGTCGTCTGGCAACAGCAAGGCTTCTTTGACGTAGGCTTGGGTCACCTCCCAACCGATATTGCCTATGCGCTTGGCCCCCAGCGAATCGGCTGCGATGCCGCCCACGGTCACATCGACCGGCCGGCCGGCCCGGCGGGCGTTGAACAGCGTGGGCGTCAACTCAGATTCCAGCGCCACCACACGGGCGCGCTGCTCAAACCAGGCGGCCACACCGCCAATCAAACCGCCACCGCCCACGCTGACCAGCACGCTGTCGGGCAGGCCTGCCTGCGTTTCAATCTCATGCGCCAAAGTGCCGGCCCCGGCCACAACTTCGAGCTGGTCATAAGCGTGGGTCATCAGCGCACCCGTCTCTTGTTGGCGAATCTGGCAGGCTTGCAGGGCATCGGCATAGGCCGCGCCGGTGACCACCACCGTGGCACCCAGTGCGCGCAGCTTGGCCTGCTTGGCCAGCGGCGACTCCGTGGGCACAAACACCTCGCACGGCACGCCCAAGGCACGGGCCGCCGCCGCCGTGGCAATGCCGGCGTTACCGCCGGAGGCTGCAATCACGCCGCTGGGGGGAATGGCGTTTTGCAACAGGCGGTTCAACATGCCACGCGCCTTGAAGCTGCCACCCACTTGCAGGTGCTCCAGCTTCAGCCAGACCTCTGCACACGGCACGCCCAGCGATGCCCCTGACAGTTTCAGCAGCGGAGTTTTACGTAAAAAGTGCCTATGGTCCCCGTCGAATATACGAAGTGCGCTATCAATATCAGAGCGATTAATCATGGCGGTTAAAAGTGAGTCAGACAAAAAGTCTATCGGGTCAGCATCGCAAACGGCAAGTTAAATCTTGAGCCCCTACGCTAAATCTTCAGCCCCTTCGGTAGCGGGAAC
>JANOLC010000003.1:0-7415 GCA_031419575.1 Burkholderiales bacterium
GCGGGCGCGAGTTCACCATGAAAGATGCCTACAGCTTTGACCGCGACCAAGCCGCTGCCAAAGCCAGCTACCAGGTCATGGCGGGGGCCTACCGCAAGATATTTGACCGTTTTGGCTTGACCTACCGTGCAGTCGCCGCCGACAGCGGTGCGATTGGCGGCGACTTGAGTGAAGAGTTTCAGGTGATTGCGGCCACGGGCGAAGATGCCATTGTCTACTGCCCCACCAGCGACTACGCGGCCAATATGGAGAAGGCCGAGACCCTGGCGCCCCAAGGTCCGCGCAAGGCGCCCTCGCTGGCGATGACCAAGACGGCCACGCCCGGCAAAAGCACCTGCGCGGACGTAGCCGAGTATCTGCAAGTGCCCTTGCAGCAAACCATCAAGTCGCTTGTTTTGGCCACCGAAGAGAAGAATGAGGCAGGCGGTGTCATCAAAACCCAGGTTTGGCTCTTGATGCTGCGTGGCGATCATGAGATGAACGAAGTCAAGGCCAACAAAATTCCCGGTATGGAAAACGGCTTTCGTTTTGCAACGCTGGAGGAGATTGACGAGCACTTTGGGTGCAAACCCGGCTACTTGGGCCTGATCAACCTCAAAAAGCCGGTGAACGTGGTGGCTGACCGCGAGGTGGCCGCCATGAGCGACTGGATATGCGGTGCCAACGAGCCTGATTTTCACATCACCGGCGTGAACTGGGGCCGCGACTTGCCCGAGCCGACGCTGGTGGCCGATATTCGAAATGTGGTGGCGGGTGACTCTTCCCCTGATGGTCAGGGCATTCTGGCGATTGAGCGTGGCATTGAAGTGGGACACGTGTTCTATCTGGGCACCAAATACAGCCGGGCCATGAACGCTACTTTTCTGGGTGAAAACGGCAAGCCTCAGTTTATGGAAATGGGCTGCTACGGCATTGGCATCACCCGCCTGCCTGCCGCCGCCATTGAGCAGAATCATGATGACCGCGGCATTATCTGGCCCGATGCGCTGGCGCCATTCACCGTGGTGCTGTGCCCCATCAGCCCGGACCGCTTCCCCGATGTGCAAGCGGCGGCTACCCAACTGTATGCCCAATTTTTGGCAGCGGGTGTTGACGTGATTCTGGACGATAGGGGGGAGCGCCCGGGTGCCATGTTTGCCGACTGGGAACTCATCGGCGTGCCGCACCGCATCACCATTGGCGACCGTGGCTTGAAAGAAGGCCACGTTGAGTACCAACGCCGCCGTGACAGCAAAGACACGCCCGCCAATCAAGTGGCTTTGAACGACATCGCAAGCCTGGTGATCGCCAAACTCAAGGTATGAGTTCGGGTGTGCCTGAGGTGGTGAGTAGTGCGCAGGCCAAAACAGCACGTCAACCCGAAATTACAAGAAGAGTAGGCCTGAAGTCCCTGTGCATAGGCATTAGTTCGCTATCAATAAGCGAGTGGTCGTGGGCGGGTGGTCAGGTGGAAGAGCCCTTGGTGGACTCGGTCAGAACGGCTTTAAGCTCCGCCATCCACAACCACGCACCGCCCGTGCCGGAGTTTGCTGACACCGAATCCCGCCTGCGCTACCTGCGCTGGATAGTGGCCATGAGTGAGCTTCTCAAACGCAAAAAACCAGACTGGAACGTGCGCAAGGAATTTTTGGAAACCGTGTGGTACGAGTCCAAACGCGCCGGACTGGATGTGGCGTTGGTGCTGGGGCTGGTGCAGGTGGAAAGTAACTTTCGCAAATTTGCGGTCAGCAGCGTGGGGGCGCGCGGCTACATGCAGGTGATGCCGTTTTGGGTGCGCGTGCTTTCAACCGACGACACCACGCGGGGCGATGCCGGCAAGCTGTTTCACATGCAGACCAACCTGCGCTTTGGCTGCGTGATCTTGCGCCATTATCTGGAGCGCGAAAAAGGCGACCTGTATTTGGCACTGGGACGCTACAACGGATCTCGCGGCAAAGCCCCGTACCCCAATGCCGTGTTTGCGGCCAAAAAACAGTGGGAATTTAACCTTACTGCATGAAGCCGATGCGGCCCTTGGCGCTGCCCGGTTTGGGCAGATCTTGCGGCTCCACCTCATCGCGCCGGTCCAGTCTGGCATTGCCAAACGCAGTCATCAGTGCGCGACGCATTTCACGGGGGCTAAGCTCGGCCAGCTGATCAATCACATCACCGTGCGGCTCAGGCGCAAACCGCTCGCCCCAGCCGTGCTCGCCCAAAATGGAGCGGTACAAATTACGGGCGATTTGGCGTGCGGCTTCGGGCGAGGGCGATTCGATCTCGAACACATTCATGCGGTTCAAAATGGGCTCAGGGATGGCGCGTTCGTCGTTGGCGGTGGTGATCCAGATCACCTGACTGGCGTCAATGGCGATCTCGGCAAACTCGTCGGTAAAGTGTTGGGCCGTGTCGTGCTCCAGCAGGCTGTACAGTGCGCCCAGCGGATCGTATTGCGCATCACAGGCCGCTTTGTCAATTTCATCGACAACGATCACCGGGTTGGCGTACTGGCCATCCACCAGCGCCTCAAACACCTTGCCAGGTTTGGCCCCTTTCCATTGTGAGGACGAACCCGACAGCAGCCAGCCAGCCGTCATGGAGCTCATGGGCACCAGGCTCATGCCGGTGCCGAGTAAGTCAGCCAGTTTTTTGGCGAAATGGGTTTTACCAATGCCGGGCGCGCCCAACAGCAAGATAGGGGTGACTTCCAGCCCGTCGCGGCTGTCCTGGCTCAAGGCGACATGGCGCTTGATGTCGTCCAGCACCGCCGTGAAATTGGGCAGCGCCTGGTAAAGGGATGACATCTCAGGCACGCCAGAGGGCTTGACCTGAAACCGATCCGGGCCGCGCTCCAACATGCGCTCATAGGTAGTTCGCAGGTTTTCGTGATCGCGTTCGGGGAGTTTGGCCAGCTTGCGTTCCACGTCATGCGTCTGATACACGCTGCGCACTGTGGCCACCGGCAGGTGGAAGGTAGAGGACTGGGGAACAAGACTGTGCGATGTCATGGCGTTCTCCTGGTGGTTGAAAGGCAGTTCATTTCAGCATGAACCGTGCCAATCAACAAATGGCTACTATGCCGTTCCCCGCGCACCGTCTTGATTTAGCGACAGTGCTCCAGACCAGCAGGTGACGTCAGGCCGCAGGCTTGGTCAGCACTTGCTGCAATTCACCCGACTCGTACATTTCCATCATGATGTCCGAGCCGCCAATGAATTCACCTTTGACGTAGAGCTGCGGAATGGTGGGCCAGTTGCTGTAGTCCTTGATGCCAGCGCGAATTTCTGCATCTTCCAGCACGTTCACGGTTTTGACGGTCTTTGGCTCCACGCCACAGGCCTTCAAAATCTGAATGGCTCGGCCTGAGAAGCCACATTGGGGAAAGCTCGCGTTGCCCTTCATGAACAGCAAAACCTCGTTGCCCTTGACCAGTTCATCGATGCGTTGTTGTGTGTCGCTCATGTCATTACTCCTAGTTTAGAAAACCCTCTATTATTTCAGCTTCGGTTGGGTTGCGTTGCACCTTGGCAAAACGAGGGCTTGCCAAGGTGCCGCCACTGCAGCGCTCAATGCCCGCCAAGTCGTGTCGAGACTGCACCTGCGTGAAACCTGCCTGACCCAGCAACTCGCGGACCCGGGCGGCCTGGTCATAACCGTGCTCCAGCAGCAACCAGCCTCCGGCCGGCAAATGGGCCGGCGCCTGATGGATGATCTGGCGTAGGTCATCCAGCCCGTCGGTGCCACTGGTCAGCGCCTGCAGCGGCTCGTGTTCCAAGGCCGCCAGATGCGGATCGAGGGCGGCGATGTAGGGTGGGTTGGAGACGATCAGGTCAAAACACCCCTCGACGCGGCCGAGCCACGAACCCTGATTGAATTCAACGTCAAGGTGCAGGCGTTGGGCGTTGCCCCGCGCAACGGCGAGGGCGTCGGTGCTGAAATCGGTGGCATGCACCCGCACATCCGGGCGGTTGTGCTTGATGGCCAGGGCCACCGCACCGCTGCCGGTGCCGAGGTCGATAGCAGTCAATGGCTTGTGGGTACTGGCTTCGACGTGCTTCGCCCGAACGGAAAGCGGGGTTAACTCATCCAGTATTTCCAGCGCCCATTCCACCAGCGACTCGGTGTCCGGGCGGGGGACCAGTACGCGATGATCCACCTTCAAATCCAGGCCAAAGAATCCCTGGTGACCGGTCAGGTAGGCGACGGGCTCGCCTGCGGTTCGCCGCACGGTGAGCGCCAGGAAGTCGCTATGTTGTGCGGGGGTCAAAACATCTGTGTCATGGGCCAGCAGCCAGGCCCGGCCGGAGGGCGGCTTGCCCAGCGTGTGAAGCAGCAACCATTGCGCATCCAACCGGTCCAGACCCAGGGCGGTAGCCTGAGTGATGGCCTGAGCCACCAGAGGGGCAGACGTCATGGGGTTTGCCATGAAGACCGGTCGGTGGTCAAGAATAGCGTGCTACCAAAAAAATAGCTAACTATCCATAAAGGACAGGGACTTGAGGCCAATTTCATTGCTAAAAATCCGGAAAATCTGAAAAAGCGACGAAGTCAGGCTGCCGAGGCCACTTCCAGCTCGGCCAGTTGCTCGGCCTCGCGAGCCGTCTGCAAGCCTTTGACGACATCGTCCAGGTCGCCTTCCATGATGCCCAGCAGCTTGTACAGCGTGAGGTTGATGCGGTGGTCCGTCAGGCGGCCCTGCGGAAAGTTGTAGGTACGGATGCGGTCGCTGCGGTCACCTGTGCCAATCAGGCCTTTGCGTTCGGCTGCGTCCTTGGCGGCGCGTTCACTGCGGTCTTTCTCGACGATACGGGCGGTCAGCACTTTCATGGCCTGCGCCTTGTTGCCATGTTGGCTGCGCCCGTCCTGGCATTCGGCCACGATGCCGGTAGGGAGGTGGGTGATGCGCACCGCGGAATCGGTCTTGTTGATGTGCTGGCCGCCAGCGCCACTGGCGCGGTAGGTGTCGATGCGCAAATCCGCCGGGTTGATGACGATAGTCACCGCCTCGTCTGGCTCGGCCAGCACGGCCACGGTGCAGGCACTGGTGTGGATTCGGCCCTGCGTCTCGGTGGCGGGCACACGCTGCACGCGGTGGCCGCCCGACTCGTACTTCAGTGCACCATAAACACCGCTGCCAGAGGGGCCACTGCCCGCCGGGCCTTCAATGCGCAGTACCACCTCCTTATAGCCACCCAGCTCGCTGCTGGACTCACTCATGATCTCTGTCTTCCAGCCCAGGCGCTCGCAGTAGCGGGTGTACATGCGGGTGAGGTCTGCCGCAAACAGGGCGGATTCATCGCCGCCTGTGCCCGCCCGGATTTCCATGAAGGCATTGCGTGAGTCGTCAGGGTCTTTGGGCAGCAACATACGTTGTAGCTCGTCTTCGAGTTGCTGAAGTTCAGCGTTGGCGCCGTCGATCTCTTCCTGCGCCATATCCAGCATGTCCGCATCATCACCAGCCCCTGACAACATGGACTGCGCCTCCGCACGGTCAGCCTCGCGCTGCAGGTACCGCGCCCAGCGCGTGGCAACCGAGGCCACATCGGTATGCTCGCGTGACAGCACCAGGAACTGCTTCATGTCCTTCATGATGTCCTCGCGCGAGAGCAAAAATTCAAGCTCGCCCAGGCGGTCGGCATAGCGTTCAAGGCGGTGACGGAGAAAGGGTTTCATGAGGGGAAATAGATGGGGGCTTTGACAGGCTCAGCCCGAACGGGGTTACGTTCGGCGCGAGGGGTACACCGTTCGCCCTGAGCTTGTCGAAGGGCAACAGACGCGGCAGTTGGCCTAGCTAACGCTCTTTACGCAAGAAGAAATGCTGTACCGCTGAAGAAGCTCGCTCGCGCGAAGACGCATCACCCGCCCGCAACTCCGCCATCGCCCCATGCAGCATTTTCTGGGTGATACCGCGTGACAGGGCTTCCAGCACCGCATCAATGTCTTCGCCTTTGGCCAGCAGCTTGCGGGCCCGGGTGATCTCGGTCGCGCGCCACTCATCGGCTTGGGCGTTAAGCTGCTGGATCAGTGGCACCGTGCCTCGCTGGTCCATCCAGTGCATAAAGCTTTGCACCCCGGCGTCGATGATGACTTCGGCCTGCGCCACGGCGGCTTGGCGGTTCGCCTGTGCACCTTGCACCACCTTGGCCAGGTCGTCCACGGTGTAGAGGTAGATGTCGCTCAGGCGTTTGACTTCGGGCTCAATGTCGCGTGGTACGGCCAGGTCCACCATGAACATGGGGCGGCGCTTGCGTTGCTTCAGGGCTCGCTCTACGGCACCCAGACCAATGATGGGCAAGGTACTGGCCGTGCAACTGATGACGGCATCAAACTCGTGCAGGCGGTCGGGTAAATCACCCAGGCGCATGACTTCACCACCAAAGCGGCTGGCCAGCTTCTCGCCACGCTCCAGCGTGCGGTTGGCAATAGCGATGGTGTTTGGGTTTTTGGCAGCGAAATGCGTGGCGCACAGCTCAATCATTTCACCGGCGCCGACAAACAGCACCTTGACCCGGCTCAGGTCTTCAAACAACTGGCTTGCCAGCCGCACCGCCGCCGCCGCCATACTGATGCTGTGCGCGCCAATCTCGGTGGACGTACGCACTTCTTTGGCCACGGCAAATGAGCGCTGGAACAATTGGTTCAGCGTGGTGCCCAAAGCACCGGCCTGGTCAGCCACACGAATGGCGTCTTTCATTTGTCCCAGAATTTGCGGCTCGCCCAGCACCATTGAGTCCAGCCCGCTGGCGACCCGAAACGCGTGGCGCGCTACCGACCCCTCTTCCAGGGTGTAGGCGTGAGAGCGCAGCAGTCCGGGGGCCACACCGCCGGACTGGGCCAACCAGTTCACCGTGTGTTCCATGGCCTGTTCGTCCCCAGCGCAGTAAATCTCAGTGCGGTTGCAGGTGGAGATAATGGCGGCCTCAGAACTGGCCAGCGCTGAACGCAGGCTATTGAGCGTGGGGGTGATTTGGTCCAGCGCGAAGGCAAACCGGCCCCGCAAATCGAGCGGCGCGGTGTTGTGATTGATGCCTAATGCCCAGACTGCCATAGCGCAATTATAAAATCTCCAGCCACACTGACCGCCTTGGGGCTTTGATGCCACCGTTATGGGATTTATAGACCTTATTCTTCATCTGCTGAACTTTTGTGCGCCCGCCGCGTTTGTGGCGCTGTTGATGGTGTTCATCCCTCGATTTTTAATGAGAAAAAGGCCACAAGTCCCCGTGTGGTGGACACAGTTCGCTATCAATTTTATTGTGTGCTTAAGTGCCTTGCTGATTGGGTTAGTGGTCTTGGGGCGCGACGGCAAGATGCTCACCTACCTCGCACTGGCCGTGTGTTGCGCCAGCAGCCAGTGGTGGATGCTGCGCGCCAAGTAACGGCCAAGTCATGGCCACCCAGCGGCCACCCAGCGAGCGTGATCGGGTGCAGCTAGACCC
>JANOLC010000004.1:0-6519 GCA_031419575.1 Burkholderiales bacterium
AAAATTTGGTGTAACAACGGCGAGGCGGTCGAATACGGACAACCTTTGTTTGAAATTGAATAAATCAGTCAGACCACTGAATCATTGATCCATGTTCAAAAAAATTCTGGTTGCTAACCGAGGCGAAATCGCCCTTCGAATTCAGCGCGCCTGCCGCGAGTTGGGCATCAAGGCCGTAATGGTCTATTCCGAAGCAGACCGCGAAGCCAAATATGTCAAGCTGGCGGAAGAGGCTGTTTGCATCGGGCCTGCGGCATCAGCGTTGAGTTACCTCAATATGCCTGCGATCATCTCGGCGGCCGAGGTGACGGATGCGGAGGCGATTCACCCCGGCTACGGTTTTCTGAGCGAAAACGCCGACTTTGCTGAGCGGGTTGAAAAAAGCGGGTTCCAATTCATTGGGCCCACGCCAGAGTCCATCCGCATCATGGGCGACAAGGTGTCGGCCAAGCAGGCGATGATCAAGGCCGGTGTGCCTTGCGTGCCAGGCTCCGAAGGCGAATTGCCTGACGACCCGGTGATGATTCGCCGCATTGCCAAATCAGTCGGCTACCCGGTCATCATCAAAGCCGCCGGTGGCGGTGGTGGACGCGGTATGCGCGTGGTGCACACCGAGGCCGCGCTGATCAATGCGGTGCAGATGACCAAGGCCGAGGCCGGCAGCGCCTTTGGCAACTCGGCGGTTTACCTCGAAAAGTTCTTGCAAAACCCGCGGCATATCGAAATTCAGATCATGGCCGACAAGTACAAAAATGCGGTTTACCTAGGTGAGCGCGACTGCTCCATGCAGCGCCGTCACCAAAAAATCATCGAAGAAGCGCCTGCCCCAGGCATCCCCCGCAAACTGATTGAGCGTGTGGGTGAGCGCTGTGTTGCCGCCTGCAAAAAAATCGGTTACCGGGGGGCCGGAACCTTTGAGTTCCTTTACGAAGACGGCGAGTTTTATTTCATCGAGATGAACACCCGCGTCCAGGTCGAGCACCCGGTGACCGAGTGGATCACCGGCGTGGACATCGTCAAGACGCAGATCATGGTGGCGGCGGGAGAGAAGTTGCCCTTTACCCAGCGCCAGATTGAAATTCGCGGCCACGCCATTGAGGTGCGGATCAATGCCGAAGACCCGTACAAGTTTATCCCCTCACCGGGGCGCATCACCATGTGGCATCCACCGGGCGGCCCGGGCGTGCGGGTGGATTCGCACGTTTACACCAACTACTTTGTACCGCCCAATTACGATTCGATGATTGGAAAAATCATTGTGCATGGGGACACGCGCGAGCAGGCCATGGCGCGCATGAGAACGGCCTTGGGCGAAACGGTGATTGAAGGTATCAACACCAACATCGCCTTGCACCGCGAGCTGATGGTGGATGCGAAATTCATGTCGGGTGGCACCAATATTCATTACCTTGAAGAGTGGCTGGGCCACCACAAGCGGTAGGCATTTTTAGGTCTTTGCATGTTTGAACTGAGCCTGATTTGCCCGCAAGACAGTGTTGAAGAACTGAGCGATGCGCTGGACGCGTTGGATGCCTTGAGTGTCAGTGTGGAAGATGCTGATGCCCAGACAGACGCCGAACAGGCTTTGTTTGGCGAGCCGGGCATGCCACCGCCCAAAGATGGTTGGCAGCGCTCGCGCGTTGTCGCGCTGTACGCCACTGAGACATTGGCGCAAGAGGCTGCGGCCTTGCTCGTCGCGCAAGACTTCTTTGATGGCTGCAAGCTACTGGGCGTGAACGAAGTGCCCGAGCAAGACTGGGTTCGCCTGACGCAGTCGCAATTCACGCCGGTCGAGATCACTCCTGAGTTCTGGATTGTTCCCACGTGGCATGAGCCCCCTGCACAAGCCACCAAAATTATTCGCCTGGATCCTGGCCTGGCGTTTGGCACAGGGACGCACCCGACAACGCGCATGTGCTTGCGCTGGATCGCGGATTTTGGCGTGGATGTCGCAACAGGGGCCAAGCCCGCTTGGGGCCGTGTGCTGGACTACGGTTGTGGTTCGGGCATCTTGGCCATTGGTGCTGCCAAATTTGGGGCGATCGATATCGATGCAGTGGACATTGACGATGCTGCTGTGGAGTCGACCAGGCTGAATGCGCAGGCCAATGAAGTTCGCCTTCAAGCCGGTCAACCGGATGCTGTCAGCGGGCTCTATCAGGTCGTGCTGGCCAACATCCTGGCCACGCCGCTGAAGGTGCTGGCGCCGCTGCTGCGCGCGCGGGTCGCACCCGGTGGCCATTTGGTGCTGGCAGGTATTTTGGAGCGTCAGGCCGACGAGTTGAAAGCCGCCTACTTGCCTTACGCCCCACTTGAGGTACGTGACAGCGAAGACGGCTGGATTCTGATGACCGCGGCGCTTTGATGGCGGCTCGTTAGCGATGCCTGGCCATGCGGTGGGATCTGTGCCGCGTGCATCTTAGAATCTGGCCGGTATGAGCCTGATTACCCGTTGCCCCGCCTGCCAGACGATGTTCAGAGTCGTGCCGGATCAGCTTCGAATATCCGAAGGATGGGTGCGGTGCGGGCAATGCGACGAGGTGTTTGATGCCTCGCAGAATTTGTTTCAAGAGCCTGCCGTGTCTGCGTCTGAAAGCGCGCCCGAAAGCGTTCCCGCATCTGTCGACGTTCACCCCGACTTGGTGACCGTCACCGGCAATCCCAAAAAACCAATTGAGGTGACTGAGCACTTGAATGTTGACCTGCCTGAGCAGATCTTTCAGGATGGGCAAAGCACGCAAAACGCATTCCATGAGCTGCCCGCTGTGTCATTCATGCGGGCGATGCCTAAAAGATCGATGTGGCATCAACCTTTGGTTAGAGCCGTGCTGGGTTTGATGGGTTTCGTGCTGGTCGTTGCACTGGCGGCGCAACTCGTGGTGCATGAGCGCGATCGATTGGTTGCCATGCAACCTCAAATCCGCCCTGTGTTGGACGCACTCTGTGCCACGCTGAAATGTGGGCTTTCACCCGTGCGGCAAATCGAATCTATCGTGATTGACAACGCGTCGTTCAGCAAAATGCGGGCGGAAGCCTACCGGTTGGGCTTGTCGCTCAAAAACACCGCGGCGATTGATCTGGCCATGCCATCTCTGGAACTTACGTTGACTGATTCACAAAATCAAACTGTGGTGCGACGTGTTCTGCTTCCGGCAGAGTTTGGTGCGGCAAGTGACGTGTTGACCACTGGGAGCGAATGGTCCGGCACGGTCATATTGGATGTTCGCGGTGCGACGGGCGCAGAACGGATTTCTGGCTACCGCGTGCTTGTTTTTTACCCTTGAATCGGTATTTTTTGCGGAAATGACATGAGATCCGCGTCAATGTTAAATAGTTTGCTATCTAATTTTTAGTATAAAAAAGCCCGATATCTTACGATACCGGGCTTTGTCGGCTGAATCAGCCCTTTTTGACACCGGCCGTTTAAGGCTTGGTGGCTGTCGGAAACGGCCAAGCAGCTTGCGGGTTCAAAGTGGTCTGAGCTGCGGGTGCAGCGGTAGCAGGCGCTGCCTTGGCAGCGGGTGCTTTCGCGGCTTTCTTCGCAGCCGGCTTTTTGGCTGCTTTTTTGGCTACTGGCTTTTTGGCAGCAGGTTTCTTGGCTGCAGCAGCTTTCTTGGCAGGCGCTTTTTTAGCGGCTGCTTTTTTGGCTGGAGCGGCCTTCTTTGCTGGGGCAGCTTTCTTGGCAGCTACTGCTTTTTTAGCAGGGGCTGTCTTTTTGGCTGGAGCAGCAGCTTTCTTCGCTGGAGCAGCTTTCTTGGCAACGACTGCTTTTTTAGCAGGTGCTGCCTTTTTAGCGGCTACTTTTTTCGCTGGTGCTGCTTTTTTAGCAGGTGCAGCGGTCTTTGCGGGAGCGGCCTTTTTTGCGGCCGGTTTTTTTGCAGTTGCCATTTCAATTTTCTCCTTGATCAATTTACAAAGAGCACTTCACGCCAGTTGGTTGCATGAAGCGATTCATGGCGTTGGGCCAATGCCCAGCGCCATGAACTCGGGTGTACAAATTGTTGCGGCCCTCTGTGCGAGCATCTGTGGGGCCATCAGCAATTTGCATCATTCGTAACATCACGATTAAGTTAAACCTCAATCCCAGGAAAGCGCACCACCGGATTGGTATTCAATCACGCGGGTCTCAAAGAAGTTGCGCTCTTTCTTCAGATCAATCATCTCGCTCATCCAGGGGAACGGGTTTTCCTCGTTGGGGAACAGCTGCTCCAGCCCGATTTGTGTGGCGCGCCGATTGGCGATGTAGCGCAGGTAACCTTTGAACATGGACGCGTTCATGCCTAGGACACCACGCGGCATGGTGTCTTCAGCGTAACGGTATTCCAGCTCAACCGCTTGCTCAAACAGTGCCTTGATCTCGGCCTTGAACTCAGGTGTCCAGAGCTGTGGGTTCTCGGCCTTGAGCTGATTGATTAGATCGATGCCAAAGTTGCAGTGCATGGACTCATCGCGCAGGATGTATTGGTACTGCTCGGCAGCACCTGTCATCTTGTTTTGACGGCCCAAGGCCAAAATTTGCGTGAAGCCCACGTAGAAAAACAAACCTTCCATCAGGCAGGCAAAAACAATCAGCGACTTGAGCAGCGTCTGGTCATCTTCAGGGGTGCCGGTATGGAAGTTCGGGTCCATGATGGCCCCGATAAACGGCAGCAAAAACTCATCCTTGTCGCGGATGGATTTAATTTCGTTGTAAGCGTTGAAAATTTCGCTTTCGTCCAGGCCCAGCGACTCCACGATGTACTGGTAGGCGTGCGTGTGAATGGCTTCCTCAAAGGCTTGGCGCAGTAAGAACTGGCGGCACTCAGGGGCGGTGATGTGGCGATAGGTGCCCAGCACAATGTTGTTGGCGGCCAGCGAGTCAGCCGTCACAAAAAAACCGAGGTTGCGTTTGATGATGCGACGCTCGTCATCGGTCAGGCCGTTGGGGTCTTTCCACAAAGCGATGTCTCGCGTCATGTTGACTTCTTGCGGCATCCAGTGATTGGCACAACTGGCTAAGTATTTTTCCCATGCCCACTTGTATTTGAAGGGCACCAGCTGGTTCACGTCGGTCTTGCCGTTGATGATGCGCTTGTCGGCAGCATTAACACGATGCGGGGAGGCTGGCTTCACAATCAGTTGTGGCGCACTGGTCATCGCGCCGACGGGCAAAACGGGAACAAAGGCACCGTCGTCCAGGGTGCGCAAATTAGGTGTCGTGATGGGAGTGGGCAGAGTCGGCTGTGTCACACGGCCAGCGGTTAAGCCGTGATTGACTGACACTTGCGGTGAGGGCTTGACTTCTTCGTCCCAGGTCAACATAGATGGTTCCAATAATCAGATTATGTGAGAGGCGAAATGAAATGAAAAGAGCTCATTCATCTCGCTGTAATTTTGTGTTGTTCTATAGCGTCGCAGATGACCGACGGGCATCACCGACAAGCATACAAACAAGCGTCATTGGCACGCTTCGCAGGTTGGATCGTCCACCCCACAAAATTGGACGTCGGTGGCCGCGTTAGTGGCCATTTTCATTTGCTCAATTGAAGCAGCGGCTGCTGCATCCAGCGCACTCATGCCAACTGTGCCGCCGCCCATGTTGCTGCGTGTGTCATTACCACCCGAGGACACGGCATTCATACGACCGGCTGCTACGGTTGACTTTTCGGCATGGGTGGCCGATTGCGTGCGCAGGTAGTAAGTTGTTTTCAGGCCGCGCACCCAAGCCAGCTTGTAGGTATCGTCCAGCTTTTTGCCCGATGCGCCTGCCATGTAGATGTTGAGCGATTGGGCTTGGTCAATCCACTTTTGACGACGGGCCGCGGCTTCCACCAGCCAGCGGGTTTCAACTTCAAATGCAGTGGCGTAGAGGGCCTTGATTTCGGCAGGCACACGGTCGATGGGGTTGAGGGAACCGTCAAAGTGTTTGAGATCCATCACCATCACATCGTCCCACAGACCCAAGCGCTTGAGATCACGCACCAAGTAGCCGTTGATGATGGTGAATTCACCCGATAAATTGGACTTGACCGACAGGTTGCCGAAGCATGGCTCAATGGATGCATCAACTCCAATGATGTTGGAGATGGTGGCCGTGGGCGCAATGGCGACGCAATTGGAATTGCGCATGCCGTTCGCAGCAATTTTTTGCCGCAATGCATCCCAGTCTAGGGTGGATGAGCGGTCAACCTCCACATAACCACCACGTGCTTTGGCAAGCATGTCCAGCGTGTCGATGGGCAGAATGCCTTTGTCCCACAGCGAACCCTTGTAGCTGGAGTATTTGCCCCGCTCGTGTGCCAGCTCGGTTGATGCCTGGTAAGCGTAGTAGCAAATGGCTTCCATAGACGTGTCTGCAAAAGCCACGGCAGCCTCGCTGGCGTACGGGATGCGCAGCTCATACAAGCTGTCTTGAAAGGCCATCACACCCAGACCGACAGGACGATGGCGCAAGTTGGAATCACGGGCCTTTTTGACGGCATAAAAGTTGATGTCAATCACGTTGTCCAGCATGCGCATGGCGGTCGTGATGGTTTTCTG
>JANOLC010000005.1:0-4937 GCA_031419575.1 Burkholderiales bacterium
CCCATAACAAGGCCGGCACGTTGGACATTCACGACTACGAACGTTTTGCCACCGACGCCATTCGCCGGCAGGGCGCTATCAATTCAATAGCTGCTCATGACCAGTTCATGCGGACTACCGTGCTTCCGACCTTGAACAAAGAGGCACAAGCGCTGATTCAAGCGCACCGGGATGCCGGAGACGAGGTGGTCATCGTCACCGCCACCAATGAGTTCGTCACCCGCCCAATTGCCGACGCGCTGGGCGTGAGCGAGTTGATCGCCGTCGAGCTGGTGCGTGACACAACTGACGGCGGCTGGATCACTGGCGACATCAAAGGCGTGCCGTCCGCCCGCGAAGGCAAGGTCACCCGTGTCGACCAATGGCTGGCCGCGCGGGGCTGGGGCTGGGCAGATGTAGACAGCACCTTCTATTCCGACTCCATCAACGACCTCTCGCTGCTGGATAAAGTTAACCATCCTGTGGCGACCAACCCTGACGACCGCCTGCGCGCCATTGCCACCCAGCGCGGATGGCGCATACTTGATCTGTTCAAAAAACAATGAGCCAAGCGTTAAGCACCGCACTGATTCACCTGCAAAAATTGCCTTAATGATTAAAAAATTTATCGACAAACTGTTGGGCAAAAAGTCCCTAACCACCCTGGCTGTCAAAAAGCCAAAATTTGGCAAACGTGAAGAAATAGGGGTGGACGTGCATGGTATTGACCCCAAGCTCGTGGATGACCGTGCGATTTTTGTGGTGCGTACCCTCAAGGACGCAGGTTTTGAGGCCTACATCGTGGGCGGCGCGGTACGCGACCTGATGGTTGGCTTGGCGCCCAAAGACTTTGACGTGGCCACCAACGCCACGCCCGAGCAAGTCAAGGGCCTGTTCCGACGTGCTTTCATCATCGGGCGGCGTTTTCGCATCGTGCACGTGGTGCATGGGCGCGGGCGGGAGCACGAGGTGATTGAGGTGTCCACCTTCCGTGCCTACATGGACAACGCGGCTGCCGAAGCCGTTGCCGGCAACGAGCGCACCAGCAAAAACGAGCTGGCCAACCTGAAACATGCCGTAGACGCGTCAGGCCGGGTGCTGCGCGACAACGTTTGGGGGCCGCAGGAAGAAGACGCGGTACGCCGGGACTTCACCATCAACGCCATGTACTACGACCCGCAGACGCAAATTGTGGTGGACTACCACGGCGGCATGGCGGACACCAAGGCGCGTGTTATTCGCATGATTGGCGACCCCGCCACGCGTTACCGCGAAGACCCGGTGCGCATCATCCGCGCCGTGCGGTTTGCCGCCAAACTCAGCCCGCTGGGTTTCACGTTAGAGCCCAAAACAGCTGCGCCACTGATCAAGTCGCAAGAATTGCTGGACGACGTGCCGCAAAGCCGCCTGTTTGATGAGATGCTCAAGCTGCTCCAAACCGGGCACGCGCTGGCATCCATTGCGCAGCTCAAGCTGCTGGGGATGGCGCGCGGCATCTACCCGCTGCTGGACGTGGTGGTGGAGCGCGCCGAGTTGCCTTTTGTCAACGCCGCACTCAAGGACACCGACCGCCGCGTGGGCGAGGGCAAGCCTGTGGCCCCCAGTTTCTTGCTCGCCTGCGTGTTGTGGGGCGATGTGCGCGATGGCTGGGCCGCACGGGTGAATGACCGCCAGCACTCACACCCCGCCCTGCAGGATGCGATAGACGATGTCTTCAACACCCGCATTGGCGATGTGTCCGGGCGGGGCAAGCTGGCCGGTGACATGCGTGAGATATGGATGATGCAGACCCGGTTTGAGAAGCGGGTGGGCAGTGCGCCATTCGGCTTGGTCGACCAACCCCGTTTTCGGGCTGCGTTTGACTTCATGCGCCTGCGCTCTGACATTGGTGAAGTGGAAGAGGTGCTGGCTGACTGGTGGCAAGAGTTCAGCATGGCTGATGACAACCTGGGTCAGGACTTGGTGGATCAGGTGCGTGACGAGCAAAAACAGCGCCCTCGAATGGCCCGTGCAGCCCGGTCAGCCCAAACGTCAACCGCACCTGAGTCCACTCCCCCGGGAGACGAGTCAGACCAAGGCATGCAGGGCGATGCCCCCAAAAAGCGCCGTCGTCGCAGGCGCACTGGCTCAGGTGCAGCGCGAACTGGCGGGGATGACCAGCAAGGGCAAGTCGGCAATGAGGATGGGCAGGGCCGAGAGGGCGGTGCTGATACGGCACCCTGAGTATTGATGGTTCGGGCCTTCATTGCGCTGGGGGCTAACCTGGGCCAAGCCGCTCTTGCCGTGCAACAGGCGATGCTGGAGATTGCCGCTGTGCCGCACACAGTGCTGTTAAACCGATCATCCCTCTATTGCACCGCGCCGGTGGACTCCAGCGGGCCGGATTACATCAACGCCGTGGTTGAAATCAACACGGGCCTAAGCCCTGCCAACTTGCTGGCTGCCCTGCAAGGCATTGAAGCCAGGGCGGGGCGCAACCGGCCGTATCGCAACGCCCCCCGCACGCTGGATTTGGACATCTTGCTGTATGGCGACCAGGCCATCAACACGGCTGAACTGACGGTGCCGCACCCCCGAATGTTTGAGCGTGCGTTTGTGCTGGTGCCGCTGGCAGAAATTTACCCTCAGGGCATCTCAGCCGCACACCTGGCCGCAGTGAAAGGGCAGGGCATTCGCAAATTGAATTTTTAGGCTTATCCTTTGGACAGGCCATTTTTAGGAAACACCATGACATTCAATAACATGCGACTCGCCACCAAGCTGTGGTGTGCCACGGGAGCCATTATTCTGGGTCTGCTGTTGGTCATCGGTTATGCGGCCATACGTTCTGCCAGTGACCGTGCTGTCAGTGCGGCGGCACTGGAAGGTGCCACCGTCAAAATCAAGGCAGTCAACCAGTGGGCGGTGCTGACTGAGGTCAACACGGTACGTTCGCTGGCGGTGGCCATGACCACAGATATGCTGGTGATCAACGGTTTCAAGGACGAGATTGCGGGAACGTCTGCACAGATCGGTGAGATTCAGAAGAAGGTTGAGGGTATGTCTCTCACGCCCGCCGACAAGGCTCAGATGGAAAAAATCGCGGCCAACCGCAAGGTCGTGCTGGATTTGCGGGCCAAGGGCAACCAGCTCAAGACCGATGGCAAGGCCGAGGAACTGGTGACGCTGATCAACGCGCAATACAAACCGGCCGTGGCGGCTTACCAGAAATCGCAGAAAGACTTTGTAGCGATGCAGGAGGAGGCTTACGAGATCACGCGCCTGTTTTACGCGCAGCGTGGCAAGGAGTTGGTCAATATTTCTGCGATCAGTATTGCGTTGCTCATCCTCGGCGTGCTGGTAGGTACGGCAGCGCTGATCCGATCCATTCGCGCGCCGCTGGTGCTGGCCAATAACCTGGCGGCCCGTATCGCACAGGGTGATTTGAGCCAGCACATTGATCAGTCACGTCGCGATGAGTTTGGCGACCTGATGCAGTCGCTGTCCTCCATGAATGATTCGCTCGGGCAGATGGTCTCTCAAGTGCGCCACAGTACTGACGGGATCGCGCTGGCCAGCACCGAAATTGCCAACGGCAACAGTGACCTGGCCCAGCGCACCGAAGAAACCTCCAGCAACTTGCAAGCCACGGCCTCCCGCATGGACGAGCTCACAAGCACGGTGCAGCAAAGTGCTGACAACGCCCGCCAGGCCAGCGCATTGGCGGTCAGCGCCTCAGCCGTGGCGCGCAAGGGCGGCCAGGTGGTCGATCAGGTGGTGGTCACCATGGAAGAGATCAACGCCAGCAGCAAGAAAATTGCCGACATCATTGGCGTGATCGACGGCATTGCCTTTCAGACCAACATCCTGGCGCTGAACGCGGCGGTTGAGGCCGCGCGTGCGGGCGAGCAGGGCCGTGGCTTCGCCGTCGTGGCGTCAGAAGTGCGCAGCCTGGCCCAGCGCAGCGCCGAGGCGGCCAAAGAGATCAAGGGGCTGATTGGCACATCGGTCGACAAGGTGGCCTCAGGGGCCAAGCTGGTGGCCGATGCGGGCGTGACCATGCGCGAGATTGTGGCGTCGGTCCAGCGGGTGACCGAGGTGATTGGTGAAATCACTGCCGCATCGGCAGAGCAAAGTGCAGGCATCGCTCAAGTCAACAGCGCCATTGGCAACCTGGATCAAATGACCCAACAAAACGCCGCATTGGTGGAGCAAAGCGCCGCCGCTGCAGAAGGCTTGCGTGAAGAGGCCGGCCAGATGGCGCAGGCGGTGTCAGTATTCAAATTGCGCGGTGGGAATACCACCACGCTGGCCCTGCCCCGGGCCTGATTAGCGTTGGGCCGAGCTCTGGTCGCGCCGGGGCTGCGCGGTTCCGATTTGGATCAGTCGGCCAGTTCAGCAATCATCTCAATCTCAACGCAGGCTCCAAACGGAATCTGCGCCACACCAAAGGCGCTGCGGGCATGGGCACCTGCGGCGCCAAACACCTGACCAATCAACTCGCTGGCCCCGTTGGTGACCAAATGCTGCTCGGTGAAGTCGCCCGTGGAGTTGACCAGCGACATCAGCTTGACGATGCGCTTGACGCGGTTCAGGTCGCCCACCGCCGCGTGCAAGGTTCCCATCAAGTCAATCGCAATGGCGCGCGCTGCCAGCTTGCCTTCATCCGTTGCCATGTTTTTACCCAGCTGGCCCACCCACGGCTTGCCATCTTTTTTAGCAATGTGGCCGGATAAAAACACCAAGTTGCCTGTCTGCACAAACGGCACATAGGCGGCGGCAGGGGCGGCCACAGGCGGCAGGATGATGGCGAGAGAATTCAGGGTGTCGTAAATGCTCATGAACCAATCTCCTGGCAAGTTTTATACACAAAAAAGGCCTGCAGCGCGCGTGGAATGGGCGTAGTTAGCTTTGAATTTGATAGCAGTTCGCGAAGCGGCTGCACCGTGACACCGACCTTCAGCGTATGGCGCGCGCCG
>JANOLC010000006.1:0-5392 GCA_031419575.1 Burkholderiales bacterium
GCTGGAGTTTGAACGTATTGCCGAGCGCGGCGGCGTGCTGGGTGCCATGGAAACCGGCTACCAGCGCGGCAAGATCCAGGACGAATCCATGAATTACGAAATGCTCAAGCACACGGGTGAGCTACCTATCATCGGCGTGAACACCTTCCGCAACCCGCATGGCGATGCGGTGCAAGACAAGCTGGAACTGGCGCGTTCAACCGACGATGAAAAGCAGAGCCAGCTCAAACGGCTGGACGCGTTTCAGGCGCAACACGCCACAGAGTCTCCCGCCATGCTCAAGCGCTTGCAGCAGGCGGTCATTGAGAACAAAAACGTGTTTGACGTGCTGATGGATGCCGTGCGGGTGTGCTCGCTGGGGCAGATCACCAATACGCTGTTTGAAGTGGGTGGGCAGTATCGGCGCAATATGTAGACACAAAAAAGCCGACGGGGTTAACCGTCGGCTTTTTGCGGTTTGAAACTCAGGAAATCAGGCTTTGCGACGTGCACGCAGGCCAACGATGCCCACCCCCACCATCATCAGCAGCCACATTTCTGGCTCAGGGACGGCTGCGGTGATCAGTTGCTGGGCGAACGCCGCGTGAGTGGCGGTGGTGGGGTGAACGCCGTCATAGAAAAACAAGCCGTTGCAGTTGGGAAGCGCACCAGGCACAAAAACACAAGGGTTGCTCATGCTGGACGTTGGTGAAGCGGCAGCGGCTTGCAGAAAAGCCGACTCGCTGACGCCAAAAACATTCACGTCGTAGCCACGAATAGCGTCCAGACTGGCATCAACGGCAGCGATTTTGGCTGCCAAAACTGAGTTAAACGTGGCAGATAAATTGGATGCAAGTCCCTGGAAGGCTGCCCCACCTGCTGCAGCCATGGGAGTCAGACCCAAGTCAGGCATGTCTAACCAGAGAATATTGGAAGCACCTTTCATCCCCAGGTTGAAGATGTTGGTGGCCATGTTGTTGGTGACATTGTTAATTGTCATTCCAATCAAGGCACTCTGATCAACCGTTGACAGCGAGGGCAACACATTGAATGCCTGGAAGAAGTCGTTGGCACCGCCTTGCACCATGAACAAAGTTGACGAGGCATTGAGCCCGGCACCCGGGCTGTACTTGGAGATTTGACTGGCAACACCAGTTCCGACAAGGGTTGGGAGGTAGGCATCGTAAATATGCCCCGAGCCTGACAACGCGCCACCCACCGCGTAATTGACGGAGAACTTCGTGGGGTCAATCGCACCCCAGCCTTTGGTTGTGCTGTTGGCCTGACCGCTCAGAGCGTCAGCCAAATATTCGGCAGCGGTAGGTCCATTGCTAAAGTGACCTTGTGCATCAACAATATGCCCGAACGAGGCCAAACCAGCAGGCGTGCCACCCGTTAACAACATTGCATTGCCGGGGTCCGACAAGCTATCACCAAACACAACCATCGACGTGTAAGTGACAGCCGATGCCGACATGGCGGCCCCGGCAAACAAAACGCTCAGCAAAAGCTTAGGTGCAAATTTCATGGTTTTCCTCAAAAAGTAGTGGATTTATGGCAACTGGCCAGCACCCGACAGAACGTGTGACAGTGAGAGTTTTTTTGTAAAACTATGTTATCTGGGTTCACGGTTTTCAGTGTGACAACTTTGAGGGTCGTGAATAGTCCATTCGGACTATCGCCGCATCCAAACGACACCTATGATGAAGCCCGGACGCAAAAAAGGCCAAGAGATCATCTTGGCCTTTTTTGTGAGTGGGCGAAAGCGGTTGCTGGTTTCGCGTGATTGGTTCGCGATGCAGCCCTCGCAAACCAATCAACCGCCCTTTTTAGGCCGCTTGCCCGGGTTCTTCTTGTTGTTGGTCGCCACGCCACGCTCCAGGCTGCGCAATTGGCCTTTGGGGGCGGTGAAGCACACGCCTTTTGGGGGCACAGGGCGAGGGGTGGCTTTGCGTTCGGCTTCAGTGCGGTAGGTTGTAGACATGGTCAATTGGTTCAAGTTAATGGGTGGGAAACCTTAGATTATCTCAGTAAGTTGGCCCACGCTCTAATTTGCCGTGCGCAGTGGCAGATTAATCAGCAAATTTTGCGGTTTGAGCCGCATGAGCTTGTCGGCCGTCATGCACAGCGCCAGGTAAACTGGCTTGCCCGCCACGTCGGCGCGCATCTCCAGCGGGTTGGTGAACTCCAGGCGAAACAGGCTGACCAAGCGTTGCATGCGGGCGGCTTCTACCGGGCGGTCTTCATAAAGATCGTTCAATAGTGCGGTGGATTCGACATCCAGCCCGACGTGCCAGCGCCATTGCGGGTCGTCAATTTTTTGCTCGGGCCGAATGCTGACGGTCACACCCAGGAAGTGCGCAATCCAGCGCTCCAGGACGCGGGCCAAGGCCTTCAGACCAGACCTTGCACGCGTCAAAGTGAACGTCAAACCATGACTCAGGTCGTTGGTGACTTCATGGGTGAGATCAAGCAAAAAGACGTGCCGGTCACTGGCCGCCCAGTAGTTGGGCGCGTTGGCATCGGTCAGCACCTCCAGATTCACCGTGCGCAACGGGGCGTTGCTTTGCGTCAACAGTCGGCCAATATCCCCCAGACCACCGGTCTCGTTGAGCATGTCCAGCACGCTTTGGTCGCCGCTCAAGACTTGCCCGTCCTGTGAATGGATGCGTTGTGGCCGAAACAGCATTTCCGCAGCGCGCACTTCAAATGCATCGTTGCACGTGTCCAGCATATTGCGCAGGCAGGCTTGGGTGACCATGTTGAGGAACAGCGGTGGCACGTTCAACGGGCTGTTACGTTGAAGGCTGGGCAGCCCCAACAAATTCAAGTAGTAGGCTTCCATCGACCCATGGTGCAGCAGCGCGTCCCTGAATGCCAAAAAGTGACGGTAGTTACTCTGCACATCAATGTCTTCAATGGCTGACAGCGCGGCATCGCCGACTGGGCGCAGGGGCTGCGCGCTCAAGGTTTGGTGGAGGGTGATTTCCGCCGGACACGACTCAGGCACCAAGGCCATTTCGGGCCGAGTTAAAAACAGCCGCCAATACGATTCCGTGGGAACCAGCCAGCCGCGCGCGTTGCGTATCAGATCGGTAAAGCCGCAGGAGGGCCAAAAATCTTGCATAGTTACTTTTCTAAAGTCGGCGTCTTAATCGGGGTGAGGCCGCCAGACCGAGGCCAGCGACTTCAACTTTTGCCAGGATGAGAGCCGCTCGTCGGACACGGCATCCAAAAAATCAGACAGGCGCTTGGACTTGACCATGGTGTAGACCGTCAGCGCGGTCATCAGCACAAAAACCACCGCGAAGATACTCAATTTTCGAATCAACGATGCGTCAGCCTCGGACAGCAAATTCATGCCCAAAAAACCTGTGGTGACGGTGCCAATCAGCCCAAAAATAGTGACCACGGTCAGGCGCACCACGGTGTTGGCCTGTCGGCGAATGCTGTCGGCGTCCAGGTAGGCATTCATGTCGGCAATGCGCTCTTTGACATCGGCATACAACGGGTCCAGGCCCAAGTGTTTGGCACTCATGTTGAACAAGGCGCGAGCTTGGGCTTGCTCGGCCACTTCATGGAACCAGTAGCGGTGGGTGAAGCGCAAGAATCCTTCAAAGCTGGCGCGAATAGCCCGCTTGAAACGGCGTACGCTTCCGGGGTCTTGGGTGCTGAGATTTTTCAGCGCTTCCACCAACCGGTCAGAAAACATCAGCAGCGCGGCTTTCTGAAAATGCGCAATCAAAAAGATCAAAAAATGCTGGTGCCGGAACTGGGCCAGCACGCCCCGGTCGCGGCAGCCATAAAATTCGCTGCGGGCATCGCCCACCACAATCATGGCGTGGCCGCTGCACAGGTAACGCGTGTTGGGGGCAGCACCGCCATCGGTCCAAAAGCGGTCGTAGCAATAACGTGCCTCAAAGTCCGTCAAATGGGTTTCGCCGTAGGGCAGCGTGCCACCCGGCCCGGTGACCAGCCCCAGGCGAACAAAGTCGCTGCGGGTGAGTGCGCGCGGGTTGTCCAAGCCCAGGTAGGCCATCACCGGCATGCGGTAGTACTCAATTTGCCGGTAGCGCAGCAGCCCGTCGCGCCCCGAGTGGTCGCCCACCAGCGGTTCCAGCAAAAAGGCCCAATGTGCGGCAATGCGCGGCGCGCGGTGTTTTGCGACATGGGTTAAAAAAGCGTCGCGGTCTTGCGCGTCAGACTGGCTGAGCACCTGGCCCTGCGGCCCCAGCCACTCGACATTGGCCATGCAGTGCAAGGCCAGGCCATTGTTGTCCCAGCCCGCAGGGTAGCCACGTCCAAAGCGGTACAGCAGGTCTTGCGCCTGATGCAGCGTCAAGTGATTGGCGCTGACCTCAACATTGAGCAGCACCAAGTCCACATCCAGAAAAAAGTATAGGTCGGTATGGACAATGTCCAGGGTGATGGGGGTTTCACCCGGCTTGGGTGTGACCCGCACCTGCGCCACGTCTTTGCGGCGGAACACCCGCATGGGCGAGTTGGCCTCTTCACCCAGTTCAGAGTCTGTATCCAGAGTAGGCCCACCGCGCTGGGTGCGGCCCTCGCCGTACAAAAAACGCTGCACATAGGGCAAAAAAGTGACGAATTCGTTGTAGTGCCGCTCGTGAAACTGGTCGGCTGAGCCGGTGTACTCGTCCACCACCTCCCGCCAGGGCGAGAGGGTGCCCGCGTGGGGTTCTGTGTTCAGGTCGCGCAACACCTCCCAGGGTTTGCTGTGTGTGCCGTGGCTGTGGGGGCCGCTATTTGAGCCGGACACCGGCATCAGCCGCAGTGGCCAAAGAAGCACTTGCCGGAAATGTTCGACCTGCGGCGGGGCGGTGTTGGGGGCTTTTGTTGTGTCATCCATCAATTTTCTCTTTCACCTAGGTGACGCATTAAAAACATTTGCTGATTTAAGCTGCTCTTTGTGTGCATAGTGATCCCGATCGCATGGACTGGGTGTATCAGTTCATCGGGCCTTAGCAACAACTTGCCTGCGCGGATCAACGTCAGGCCAGCCGGCGCCGCCGAATCAAACCACAACCCCTACAAAGGAGCAACACCTTGAACGATCTTTTCTCTCTCAAAGGCCGCACGGCCCTCATCACTGGCGGCTCGCGCGGCATTGGCCGAATGATAGCCACCGGCTTTCTGGCGCAGGGCGCGCGCGTCTACATCTCGGCCCGCAAAGCCGCCGCCTGCGACAAAACGGCCCAGGAGCTATCAGCCATGGGTTTTTGCGAATCCCTGCCTGGCGATGTGTCCACCGTGGAAGGGGCTAAAGCGCTGGCTGCTGCCTTTGCCGCGCGTGAAGGCCAGCTCGATATTTTGGTGAACAACGCCGGTGCCGCCTGGGGTGCGCCGTTTGATGAATTTCCCGAAAGCGGTTGGGACAAGGTGGTGGACACCA
>JANOLC010000007.1:0-1827 GCA_031419575.1 Burkholderiales bacterium
TCGCCCGCGCTGTACCGCGTTCACCAGGCGGCGGCGGCAAATTAGTCTGGGGCAGCCAACTCGGAATGTCCGTTCACCCTGAACTTGTCGAAGGGCCCTTCGACAAGCTCAGGGTGAACGGACATTCCGAGTTGGCTAACCCAGACTAACTTGTTGCCGCCTGGTGAACGCGGTACAGCGCGGGCGACCCCTCAGGCTGACCCTCCAGCGTCCAGGTCTGTGCATGAAATGCGGCGACTGATGGGCGGTGTGCTATTGAAATAAGAGCACCTTTTCCAGCAAGGACGGGGACTAACAATCGTTTATACAGAATTTCTTCGGCCTGAACGTCCAGCGCACTGGTGGCTTCATCGGCAAACACCCAAGCAGGTTGCTTGAGCAACACCCGTGCAATCGCCAGGCGCTGCTGCTCGCCGCCGGACAGCTTTTGGCTCCAAGCGTCGGACTCGTCCAAATGGTCGGCCCACTGGGGAAGGAGCGCATCATTCAAAGCCTGTTTGAGTTGCGCATCGCCATAGCGCGTGGGTGCTTCAGGGTAGGCCAGCGCGTCGCGCAGCGGGCCATTGGGAAAGTAAGGCCGCTGTGGGATGAACATCACATCGGTCGGGCGCGCCAGGTGGCCACTGGCATAGGGCCAGATGCCCGCCAGTGAACGAAACAGGGTGGACTTGCCACTGCCTGATGGCCCCTGTAGCAGGATGCTGTCGCCCACTCCGGCATGCAGAGTCGCCTGCGCCAGCAAAACCGCGCCTGTGGGCAGGCTCACCGTCAGATCCGTCGAATTCAATGCTACTGAATCAGTAGCTAATAATTGAGCATTGACGCGGACTTGAAGGCTTAAACCCTCTTCAAAACTGGTCAAACGCTCGGTAATGGCCCGCCAGGTGGCCAGCGTGCTGTAGTTGTCCACAAACCAGCTTAACGAGTCTTGCACTCGCCCGAATGCGCTCGATATTTGCATCAACTCACCGAGCTGAATCGCACCACTGAAGAAACGCGGAGCCGCCACGATGAACGGGAACACCACTGCAGCCTGGCCAAACCCCACTGTGAACCAGGTCAGATTTTTTTGCTTTTTGAGCAGGTTCAGGTAGTTGCGCAACACGGCGCCAAAGCGCAAGTCCAGCTGGGTGCGCTCCACTTTTTCGCCCTTGTCCAGCGCGATGGATTCGCTGTATTCCCGCACGCGAATCATGTGGTGGCGGAAATCAGCCTCCAGGCGTTGCTGCTCAAAACTCAGCTTGATCAGCGGGCGGCCAATATAGTGGCTGATGATGCTGCCCAAGATGCAGTACAAACAAGCCGCCCACACCATGAAGCCGGGGATATCCACCGTGGTGTTGCCCACCTTGAAATCAAAGTTGCCGCTCAGGCCCCACAAAATCCCCACAAAACTGGCCAGCGTAACCACCGAGTTGAGCAGCCCCATGGAAAGCGACACGGTGTAGCTGGTGAACTGGTTCACGTCCTCCTGAATGCGCTGGTCGGGGTTGTCGGGATTGGCGGCGGTGTCCGCTGCGTTAGCCCCACCATTGGCCTGCGGGGTGTAACGCGCCAACTCCATCCGGTAAAACGCCTGGTTGGCCAGCCAGCGCCCCAGGTAGTGGTCGGTCATCCAGGCCCGCCAGCGCATCTCCAGCAACTGCGTCAGGTAAAACTTGTACACCGCGATGATGATGAAGCCAAACGCCAGGTAGGTGAAGCGCCCCAACTGCGTCCAGAAGACATCAGCCTGCTTGTTTTGCAGTGCGTCGTAGAACACCCGGTTCCAGTCGTTGATCAGCACCAGCATGTACACCGCGCCCAGATTCAGGATGATGATGGCGG
>JANOLC010000008.1:0-23600 GCA_031419575.1 Burkholderiales bacterium
CGCTGATGGTGTTGGGCGTGGCGCGGTTGGTTAAGGGGTTCAGGGTGTCGAGCTTTTGGACGGCCTTTTTTGCCAGCATTTTTGTGACTGTGCTCAGCTTGATATTGGAGTCTTTTGTACTGCCCAGCAGCCCATCACAGACGATTCAAATGCCGCACAGCGGCGTGTGGCTCTAAGGGTTTTGGCCGAGCGCTGGATGACAAGAATGTCATCCAGCACCTGCCGTGCCCGGTGTGTAATAAGGAGATGAAAGACCGTATTTTGTTGGTGGAGGACGAGCAGCGTATCGCCGATTTTGTGTGCACGGGCCTAGCCGATCGGGGGCTGGAGGTGCGCCATTGCGACAACGGTCATACGGGATTTGAGCTGGCCGCCATGGGTAACTTTGATGTCATCCTGCTGGACCTGATGCTGCCGGGGCGCGACGGGCTGTCGGTGCTCAAAGGCTTGCGCGAAGCGGGCGTGCCCACCCCCGTCATCTTGCTCACTGCCCGCAATGAACTGGGCGACCGGGTCGAAGGCTTGAACCTGGGCGCAGACGATTACCTGGCCAAGCCGTTTTATGTGGAGGAGCTGTTTGCCCGTATCCAGGCGTTGCGCCGCAGGCTGGCCGGTGATCGGCAAAATCTGCTGACGGAGGGCACCCTCACGCTGGATCGCATCACACGCCAGGCCATTTGCGTCGGGCGCAGCATTGAGCTGACCACGCGTGAATTCAGCTTGCTGGAATATTTGATGCGCTCTGCCGGTCAGGTGTTCACCCGCAGCCAAATTTTGGAGCATGTGTGGGGTTATGACTTTGACCCCAACACCAACGTGGTGGACGTGTGCATCAAGCGCATTCGCAGCAAGATTGCCGAGGTGGACGGGGGTGCCGCCACTTCCCCCATTGAAGCCGTGCGCGGTGCAGGTTACCGGTTTCGCCAGGCATGACGCTGTCGTTTCGCACGCGCTTGTTTGTGCTGGCCTCAGGCATCGTGATGTGCACGCTGGCTGCGGTGATGGCGCTGGGCTGGTCAGGCCTTCTCAAATATCAGACGGAGCGGCTGGACGAGCGCCTGTGCCTGGAGGCGCGTCGCCTGGCCACGCAGGCGCTGGACAGCAACAACATGGCTCGCCTGGAGGCTGACGTGTTGGTCCGGCTGCGTTTGATCCAGCGCGAGCAACTGCTGTTTAACGTCAAGCTATCGGATGAGGAACCCAGTTTTCAGTCCACCCATTGGTCCGATGCGCTGGAGACCATGGCCGTGGCGTGGCACCCTGCTCCTTCCATGATGGGGGGGGCCGGCGGGCCACCGCCAGAGCAGGCGAGGGATGACCCTCGGCCGCCTCCACCGGGTCGCCCCCCACCCCGTGCAGAACGCCCTGACCCGGTCCCGCGCGCTGGCCCCGCCAGGCCACCGCTGGGGCGCTGTTCATTGGCCACGTTTAGCTTTGCAGATGCCCAGTGGCGCGCGGCCCGGTTTGAGTTGCCACGCCGCCAAAGTGTGTTGGCCGCTGACTTGTCGGTGACCCGCGCCGAGTTGCTGGGGGCCATTCAGCAAGCGCTGGTGTTCATGGTGCCGCTGGCCTTGCTGCTGACCGCGCTGGGTGCCTGGTTGCTGTCCAGCCTGACCATGCGGCCTGTTAATCGTTTGCGTGAAGCCATGCGTGGTGTGACCAAAGCCGCGCTAGACCAGCGGCTGGACGCCGCGGGCGAAGACCGCGAGTTCAAAGAGTTAATCACTGCCTACAACGTGATGCTGGAGCGCTTACAGCAAAGCTTTCAGCAGGCGTCACGCTTTTCTGCCGATGCCGCGCACGAGCTGAAAACCCCATTGACTATTTTGCGTGGCCGCGTCGAGCAGGCTATCAAAAAATCAGACAACCGGGCCATACAAGCCGACCTGACCCAGTTGCTCGATGAGGTGGGCCGCCTGGCCGCCATCACCCGCAAACTGCTGCTGCTGTCGCAGGCCGACGCGGGTCACCTGGCACTTCATCTGGAAAAACTAAAACTGACTGACTTGCTCGACAGCCTGGTGTTGGATGCCCAAATGATGACGACCGCCCACCCCGTGCATGGGGACATCGCGCGTGAGCTGGTGGTGCGGGCCGATGCGACCTTGCTCACGCAGTTGTTCAACAACCTTATCAGCAATGCAGTGCGCTACGGTAAACCTGGGGGTGCCATTGTTGTTCACGCCAAAAGCATTCCAATGGCGTTGGAGGTACGGTTTGTGAATGCCACGCAGCCCATTGCGGTCGCCGACAGGTTGAGGTTTTTTGACCGCTTCTACCGGGGTGATGCCTCCCACGCGCGTGGCACGGATGAGCAGGTTGACGGCAACGGATTGGGTTTGAGTTTGGCGCGAGAAATCGCACGTGCCCACGGAGGTGACCTCACGTTGGAAGCCACCGCACCTGATCAGGTTGCGATGCGTTTGGTGTTGCCCGCCGGATGACGAAGATGTCATTTATCAGGCCGCGCGCGGTTTTACGATGTGCATATCCCAACAAGAACTGCTGAAAGACTGAGATGACCCATCTGATCGAATTTGAAGGAAAACCCATCGCGTGGAGCGCCGTGACACGCGTGTTGTTGCTGGCACTTTTTTCGGCGCTGTTGTTGGCGTTAATGTCCGGGTGCGGCGGTGGCGGTGGTGGCGCCACGGGGGCGGCAGTGGCGGCTACCACCACGCCAGTGGCCGTGACGCAAACGTTGAACGTGAACTTTGCTGCACTCGCCAATTACGCCGTGCCTACGCTGCCTGCCTACTACGATGCCACGGTGAGTGGCAACGACAACACCCCCGCCGGTGACTCGGTGACCGACAAAATCGCCACCTTGGGGCGTGTGCTTTTCTACGATAAAAACCTGAGCGTGAACAACACGGTAGCCTGCGCGTCGTGCCACAAGCAGACCAACGGGTTTGACGATACCAACCGCTTCAGCGTGGGCTTCTCGGGGGCTGCGTTCACCACCGCGCACGCTATGCGCTTGGGAAACATCCGCTATTTTCGCCCCGGCACCATGTTTTGGGACCGACGCGCCACCAGTATTGAGGCTCAAACCAGCCAGCCCATTCAAAACGCCATTGAGATGGGGTTTGACGCCGCACACGGTGGCATGACCACCTTGCTGGCCAAGGCACAGGCCACCAGCTATTACCCGGACTTGTTCACGATGGCCTTTGGCGATGGGTCCGTGACGGAGGTGCGCATTCAGCGTGCGTTGGCGCAGTTCGAGCGCGCCATGGTGTCCGCCGGTAGCCGCTGGGACACGGGCTATGCCACCACCTTCAATGCGGCGCTGCCAGACCGGGGTTTGAATGCGCCCGTGCCCGGCTTAAGCGCCGAAGAAAACCGGGGCCGCGCCTTGTTCATGGCTGGGGTGGGTGCGGGCGGTGCCGGTTGCGCGGGCTGCCACCAACCGCCCACCTTTGCGCTGTCTGCCAACTCACGCAGCAACGGACTCGATGCGGGCGAGACCGTGGTCTTCAAATCCCCATCCTTGAAAAATGTGGGCTTGGGCAGCGCCTTCATGCACGACGGACGCTTCTCAACCTTGGCGCAAGTGGTCGAGCACTACAGCAGTGGTATCAAGGCGGGCCCGGCAAGAGACAACCGCCTGACCGTAGGCGGGTTGAATTTAACGGTGACTGAAAAGTCGGACTTGGTGGCGTTTTTAAACACCCTCAACGACACCGCTTTCTTGGCCGATGCCAAGTTCGCCACGCCCTTCAAATAGTCACGAGTAAGTCACCCATGTAGCGTGCTCTGTAGAGTCAAGGTGCGGCAAGGTGTTGTAGGTCACCAGCATGTGACGCTTGGGGGTAAAAGCCAGTTCGGTGACGGCGCTGTTGCGAATGCGCAGATTCAGCTCAATTGTGGTCTCAGGCGTGGTGCCCAAAATGTGCCCCACAGCGGTAGCAATCGGCCCGCCGCTGGAGACGATCAACACATTGCCGTCGTGGTGCTTGCGCACGTGGTCCAGCGCGCTCGTCACACCCTGCAAAAAGTCGGGGTAGGTTGGCATGCCCTTGGGGCTGACCACACCGTTCATCCATTGTGTGAGGCCATCACGCAGCAGGCGAAAGTGGTGGCGGTATATCTCGGGGGTGTCAGGTTTTTCCAGTTTGTGGGGGTGGATGGCCGCAATGACCGCCCCGCTGTCGTATTCGTTCAGCCCCGGCCAAGCCAGAGGCTCGTTTTGAGTCCCCATACCGGATTGGATACCCGCAAACGTCTGCGCATGGCGCTTGAGCGTGCCGGTTAGCACCGCATCAAACGCGAGGCCTTTGCCGGCCCAGTATTCGCCCAGGCGCTGGCTTTGCGCCATGCCCAGCGGGCTTAAGTTGTCATAGTCCGCCGCCCCAAAAGAGGCCTGCCCGTGTCGTACCAAATAGAGTGTTCCCATGTGGGGGATTTGAGCAAAAAGGGCAGGGAGTTCTTGTAATTATTGTGACAGTAGCTATGAATGTTGCAGCAAACGAGGTGGTTTTGCGCGTTGAATCTCAAAGGCTGACGCGGCCGTCCACGCAGGTCACGCAATCGCCCCCAACCCATACCTGGCCCGCGGCGTCCTGCTCAATCGCCACTTGCCCGGCACGGCCCAGACAAGTGCCTTGGGACGCAACGTAGTGCGCGGGGGCGTGGCCCTCGGCGATCAGCCATTGCGCCAAACTGGCGTTCAGGCTGCCGGTGACCGGGTCTTCGTTGATGCCGACGGGTGCAGCAAAGGCGCGGACTTCAACGTGGCACGCGTCTGCCTCCGGTGCGCTGGCGGTACTTGTGGCACCTGATGAGCCACCAAAAGCTCTGGCTTCGCGGTTGGAGCGCACTATTAATTTGGTAGCTAACTGTTTATGTTCCACGTGGACTACCCCCACTTTTTGTCCTAAATTCTTGAGTTCGGCGTGGTTGGGGTTGATTTGCAGCACCGTCTGTGCGCTGTCCAGCAGCAGGCCCAGCCAGACCGGGCCGTTGTCCAACCGTTGGGCGGCAATGATCTGGTGGGCTTTCAGGCCCAACGCCCCGGCTACCTGTGCCAACAACGACGGGCTGGGCGCGCTGCGCCTGAGGGCGGGTGCCGCAAAAGCCAGGCGCTCGCCGTCCCGGCGAATTTTGATCAACCCTACTTTGCATTCCTGGATGATGAATTGACTGGCTTGGGCAGGGCCGCCTTCCGCACTTGACGCTCGCGGAGTGCCGCCTGCTTCCAGCCACGCATGACAGGTACCCAGCGTGGGGTGCCCGGCAAACGGCAATTCGCCGCCCGGCGTGAAGATGCGCACCTGGTAGTCGGCCCCCGCACTGGTGGCCGCTGCGCTGGGAGGCAGCACAAACGTGGTCTCAGACAGGTTGGTCCACTGCGCAAAGCGCTGCATATCGTTATCGTTCAGGCCGCTGCCGTCCAGCACCACAGCCACGGGGTTGCCGTAGTAGGGCGTGGCGGTGAACACATCGATTTGTTTGAAGGGGCGGTTTTTCATGGGGCTTGCCAGTTATTGGGACTCACGATACTCACGATACTCACGATACTCACGAATCGCAGCAGCCAGTGCCGCGATGCCGGTGTTGATCTGGTCCACGCTGGCGGTGACGAACGACAGGCGCAAGGTGCGCGGGTCGGCGTGGTCGGCATAAAAAGCAGCGCCGGGCACAAAGGCCACGCCTTTGTCCACCGCCTTGGGCAGCAGCGCCACCGCACTCATGCCCTCGGGCAGCCTGACCCACAAAAACATGCCGCCCACGGGGGTGTTCCAGCTTAGATCAAGGCCAACCGTTTCACGCTTTAGCGCAGCCAGCATGGCATCGCGCTGGGTTTTGTAGAGTGCACGGATGGTGGGCACATGGCGGTCCAGAAAGCCGCCCTGCATGACCTCGGCAATCATGCGCTGGTTAAAGCCGGGGCTGTGTAAATCGGCTGCCTGTTTGGCTTGCAGCAGTTTGGGCATGAGCGCGGGCGGGGCCACCATGAACCCTAAGCGCAGGCCGGGGGCCAGCACCTTGGAGAACGAGCCCAGGTACACACAACCCGCAGGGTTGCGCGCGGTCAGCGGCAGGGGCGGTGGCTCATCGAACCACAGATCGCCGTAAGGGTTGTCTTCCACCAGGGGCAAGCCCAGCGCGGCAGCGGCTTTGGACAGCGCAGCACGGCGGGCCTCGGTCATGGTGCGGCCGGTAGGGTTCTGAAAGTTGGGCAGCACGTAGAGAAAACGTGCACCTTCTGCCTTGCTGGCCAGATCGTTCAAATCTACACCTTCGTCATCACTGGCCACACTCACTACCGTGGGCTCCATGGGCGTGAAGGCCTGTAGCGCGCCCAGATAGGTGGGGGTTTCCACCAGAATGCGGCTGCCTTCGTCAATCAACACCTTGGCGATCAAGTCCAGGCCTTGCTGGGAGCCGGTGGTGATCAGCACGTGTGCCGCGTCAACCTCCCAAGGCAACATGTCAGCAACCATTTGGCGCAAGGGCGCGTAGCCTTCACTGGCCGCGTATTGCAAGGCGGCCTGGCCATAGGCCTCGCCCTTGCCACGCAACACGGCTTCGCAGGCGGCGGAAAACTCGGTGATGGGGAATGTTTTGGCCGAGGGCAGGCCTCCCGCAAAGCTGATGATGCCGGGCTTCTCGGTAATTTTTAAAATTTCGCGAATGACCGAGGGGTTCATCTTCTCGGCGCGTTTGGCGAGTGTCCAGTTCATTTTTTTTCTCCAGTTAAGTTGACCGGCATTTTCTTGCCAATAAAAACAGTGACGATAACGGCCAGGCCAAAGCCGATGGTGGTGGCGTCCAGCGCCTCGCCCAGCAGGGGCACGGCAAACAGCAGGCTCAAAAAGGGCTGAACCAGCTGTACCTGGCTGACACGAACGGCACCGCCCCAGGCCAGTCCGCGGTACCACGCGAAGAAACCAATCCACATGGAGAAGATGGCCAGATAGGCAAATGCCCACCAGCTGCTGGCGTGGATGGCGTGCAGGTCCGGTGGGGTGTTAAGCCACGTCATGGGCAGGGTGAGCGGCAGTGCCATCACCAACACCCAGCAGATGACCTGCTCGGCGCCCAGCACGGGGGTCAGGCGGGCACCGCCGATGTAACCCAGCGCCGCGCTCATCATGGCCAGCAGCAGGAAGCCGTCGGCCAGGTGAAAGCTGAAATGCCCCGCCACGTCACTGGAGCGAATGCCCATGTAGGCCAGCACCAGCAGCGTGCCTGCCACGGCACAAATCCAGAAGCCAATGCTGGGCTTTTGGCGAAACCAGACTGCCGCCACTACCGCCGTGGCCAGTGGCAGCAGGCCGGTGACCACCGCGCCGTGGGTGCTGGGCACCACCTGCAAGGCCAGCGACATAAACAGCGGAAAGCCCACCACCACACCGCAGGCCGTAAACACCACCAAGCCACATTGTTTGAGTGTTGGAATACGTGCAAGTCCCCGATGGTATTGAATAGTTAGATATAAAAAAGATAGCAAGCCTGCCACCGCAGCGCGCCCGAAGGTGATGAACCAGGGTGAAAGCTGCGGGGCACTGGGGGTGCCCACGGCCAGCTTGGTCAGTGGCAGGGTGGCCGCAAAGATCACCACGCCCAGCAGACCCAGCCACAGCCCCAAGCGCAACCGCCTTTGCACTTGCTGCGCCTCGTGAAGTGGGCCGACGTTGCGGGATATTGCACTGGAATCCGTGGAAGTTGTCGCAGGCAATAGCGCGCTCATAGCATCGCCATCCAGAATGCGGTTAACACCAGCACCGCCGACATGGTGCGGTTAAACCACAACAAGCGCGCGCCCCCGGCCAGCCATTCCCTCAGCAGCGAACCCACCAGCGCATAGGCCAGGTTGCTGACCAGCCCAAACAGCACCATCAACGGCAGGATGAGTGCAAACCGGCTCAGCGCATCAGGCCGACCAGCCAGCCAGCCGGCCACCACCGTCAGGGCCAGCATCCAGGCCTTGATGTTCAAAAACTGCAACATCACCCCTTGCCCAAAGGTGACGTTCAGGCGGCTGGCATCCGCTTGCGCGAGCTGGCTGGTGTTGGCCAGTTTGAAGGCCAGCCACAGCAAATACCCCACCCCCAAGGCTTGAATGCCCAACCGCAGGGCAGGCACAGCCACCACCAGCGCGCCCAGACCACCGGCACACAGGCTGAACAACAAACCCCAACCCACCGGCACCGCCAGCACAAACCGCAGCGAGCGCCTCAACCCCAGGTTGGCCGCCAGCGCGGTGGACAAGGTGGTGTTGGGCCCGGGCGTGAAACTGGCCACGGTGGTCAGTATCAGCAGGGCGATGAATTCGGCTTGGGACATATGGTGGTTGTGACGTTGGGCTGGATTGAGTCAATGAGTGACTTGCACTTTATAGCGAATACCAGCACACTAGCAGTACAGTTAAGAGATCAACTGATTTATCTGTATTGCTTGTTGATGCAACACAGCCCGTTTTTTTGATGTCATCAGGATTCGTCATGTTAATGAAAACGGCCACCCAGTCGCTGACCGACCAGCTATGCGGCCGCTTCGCCGAGCGCATTCGCACCGGCCTGCTGGCACCGGGGGCCAAATTGCCGTCGGTGCGGCTGTGTGCGCAGCAGCAGGGTGTGAGCCCTTCGACCGTGGTGGCGGCCTATGACCAGTTGCTGGCGCAAGGCTTGGTCGAAGCACGGCGTAATCGCGGGTTTTATGTGCGAGAAGTAGCTAAGGTCCCTGAATCTATTAGCTCATTAGCTACTGATTTAATAGCTAACCCTGGTGTGCTGACACGTGGTGTTTTCTCGGCCAAACACGTGCCCGTCAACGCCACCGCGCTGATACGGGGCATGTTCCACGGCAGCAGCGACAAGCCGCAACCGGGCATGGGTGTGTTTCCGCCAGACTGGCTGGAGACCAGCTTCATGCCGGCTGCCGTGCGCCGGGTGTGCAGCGCGGGGGCCTTGCAGTCGTTTTCGCTGCAATATGGTGAACCAGCAGGCGACAGCGGGCTAAGGCAGTCACTCTCGCAAAAACTGATCTCATTGAATATACAGGCCGCGCCGTCGCAAATCATCACCACCGTGGGGGCGACCCACGCGCTGGACATCGTGAGCCGAACCCTGCTGCGCGCGGGCGACTATGTGATGGTGGAAGAGCCCGGCTGGGCGATTGAGTTTGCCCGGCTGGCCGCCCTGGGCATGCAGATTTTGCCGGTGCCGCGCCGCGCCGACGGACCTGATCTGGAGGTCATGGCGCGTTACTGCGAATTGCACAACCCAAAGCTGTTTGTGAGTGTCAGCGTATTCCACAACCCCACGGGGTTTTGCCTCACACCGGGCAGCGCCCACCGGGTGCTGCAACTGGCCAATACGCACAACTTTCATATTGTTGAAGACGACACCTACAGCCACCTGGCCCCGGATCACGCCACCCGCCTCAGTGCTTTGGATGGTTTGCAACGCACAATTTATGTGAGTGGGTTTGCCAAGATTTTGGCCCCCGGCTGGCGTGTGGGCTTCCTGGTCGCACCGCCTGCCTTGTTTGAGCGGCTATTGGATACCAAGTTGCTGGCTACGTTGACCACGCCCGCCCTGCTCGAAAAAGCTTTGGCCTGGTGCATTGACCAGGGCCAGCTGCGCCGCCATGCTGAGCGTATTCGTACAAGGCTGGACTTGGCCCGCGCGCGCAGCGTGAAGTTGGCGTTGGCGGCGGGCTGCACGTTTGCCGCGCCACCGGCGGGCTTGTTTGGCTGGGTGGATACGGGGGTGGACACGGATGCTCTGTCGCAGCGCATGCTCGATGAAGGTTACCTGCTGGCACCGGGAGCTCTGTTTCATGCCGAGCGCCAGCCCAGCAGGCTGATGCGCATCAACTTTGCGACGACGCAGGATGCGCAGTTTTGGAAGGTATTTTCCAAATTGTGCGAATTGGCTTAACGAATGCTGGACAGGGTGCGCAATAGCGCCCGATTTACGTCTTCAAACGCCAGCTCATGGGTCTCGCACAGTATGTGCGTCAGGTGGGTGTTGGCCGACTCCAGCGCCGTAGCCACTTCCAGGTAAGGCGCATAAGGCCCACTGTTGTTGAGGATGGCCGACACAATGCGCTCGGGCAACGGGAACCGCAACAAGGCCGTGGTCAGCGGCTCGCCCAGCAGCAGGTCAATTTGCGACAGCAGGCCACACAGATACACCTCCCGGCGCAAGTCGTCGCTATCACCGGCATCCAGCAAGTGGTCCATCAGCCGGGCGCGAATCACCAGTGCCGTACGCACAGGTTGCAAGTTCGCGTCGCTGGTGGCGTGGGGCAATTGCTCTGCCAGCCAGGTTTGAAACAGCGAGTAACCCAGCACCAGCAGGCCATGGCGAATGGATTCAACCTCGGTGCGCAGCCCTAACCCAACCGAGTTGATGTAGCGCATGAAGCGGTAGGTCAGGATGGGCTCCTCGCTCAGCAGGTGCTCAATGGCCTCAACCGACTGGTCGGCATCTACTGCCTTCATCAACTGCACGATGGTGCTGTGCGCAGGCTGCATGCGCTGATGGCGGTAGCCGTGCAACACGTCTTCCATCGGCCAACCGGCCACGGCCCAGGCGCCTTGCTGATCCAGGCAATGCTCGGTCAGCACCCAGCTGGCCAGGCCTTCGTAAATCTGCCCTTGTTCAACCGGGCTGGCCAAACCTCTGGCCTCCGTGGCTGGCGCACTGCCAGCACTGTTGAACTTGCGCAGCGACACGCGCAAACCCGTCAGCGCCTCTTCAGCGGTGAGTGAGATCATGTGCTTGGTGAAGCAGGTGCTTAAACTTGGCGGGGGGCGCTCACCGGGCTCGCCACGCCAAACCAGCGGCACACCGCGCTGGTGCGCGTGATGAACGTGCTGGGCCAGTGCAGGGTTGACCAGCAAGCGCGAGTGAATGGAAATCCAGGGATCGGAATCGGGCACGTCGGTGGTGGCATGTGACAGCAAGTCCTGCACCAGCTCCGGCGAGCTGGCCGACAAAATCAGCCGGGGCGACTGCGCTGACCATGACTCGGCGATAACCGCGAGCAGGTGGCGCGCGTCAATAGGCGCTTGCTCGCTGGGCTCGGTACCGACAAAGAGCTGCACAGCGCTCACCTTGCGCAGGGGGCCCCACAGCAACTGATAGCCCAGTGCCAGCCCCCCCAAAACGCTTTGCGCCGATACGGTCACGGTGTTGGCCACGGTGTCATATGCCAGGCCAAGCGCTAGCCGATGTAGTTGAACAAGGAGAGCTTTTGCACCTGCGCATAGGTTTGCAGTGCGGCGGAATAGCCGGTTTGCTGGTTCTGAAAATCAGCGATGCCCTTGACCATGTCGATATCCTCGGCGCGGGACTTGTCGGCCTGCAACTGGATGTCGCGGGCTTCCTGGATGCTGCTGATGCGGTCTGCCCGATTCAACAACTCACCGGCTTGGGCGCGCGTGGCCTGAATGCGGTCCATGCTGGAATCAATCTCGGCCAGCGCGCGGGCAATCGACTGGTGCAGGGTGGCGCTCAGGCTGGACGCACCCTTGGTGGTGGAACCTGCGGCGTACATGCCGGTGATGGCGCTGTCCAACGCCCCAAACACGCCGGTGCTCGGGCCCGCAATGGCACTGGGGTTCAGCTCCAGAGTGTCGTTATTTCCGGGGGTGCCCCGCACCGTCATGGTCATGCCGTCAAAGACGATGGGCTGACCTGCTACATAGGGTGCTGCGGCGCTGACGGCGGCCGTCGTGTTGTTGGTGACGGTGTAGGTAGTGACGGGTGGAGAGGTCGCGGTGACCGCGAAGGTGATCGTGTGGTCAAAACCAGCCACCGAGGCGGCGGAGGGGGCGGTAACGGCCCCCACATCGCTAAACATGGTCCCTGTGTTGGTGGCACCCAGCGACAAGGTGTACACCCCGTTGCCCGTGGCGACATTCATCCACGTCGCGTAGCCATCGGCTGTAAAGGGCACGGACACATCAGTGCTGGCACGCTCGCCTGCAATGCCGCTAAAGCTTACACCTGTGGCACTGTCCACAAACGGTGCGGCGGCGCTGGCCAGCCCGCTGAAGAGGGGCAAGCCGTTGGTGTCGACGCGGTTGGCATAGCCGATCAGCTGGTCACGCAAGCCGGTCATTTCTTTGGCAAGGTTGACGCGCTCAACCGGGCTCAAACTGGCGTTGCCGGCCTGCACGATACGGTCTCGAAAGCTTTGCAGTGCCGACGTGGCATCGCCCAGCGTGGACTCGGTCATGGCCACGGTGTTGCGTTGCGCCGACAGCGCCCGTTGTTCGGTGGCAACCCGTTCAATGCGGGTGGTAGCGCGCTCTGCCTGTGCCGCACCGGCTGGGTCGTCGCTGGGGCGATTGATCTTTTTGCCGCTGGAGAGCTGCTCCTGCAAGGACGACAACGCTGCCTGGCGCGTGGTCAGGTTGCGCAATGTGGTGTCGTAAGTGTTGGCGGTGCCTAGCCGTGAGAGTGAACTGACCGTCATCAATGGCTCCTGGCAGCGGGTGGGTAGAGGGTAAAAGTCTTCATGGACACACCTTGAACTTAACCGAGACTTTGAATCAACGCGTTGAACATGCTTTCGGAAATCTGAATCAGTTTGGCAGATCCCTGATAAGCCTGCTGGTATTGCAGCAGCTTCGCGGCTTCTTCGTCCAGATTGACGCCAGACACACCGGCACGGTCTTTGTCAATGTTGGTCGCTATGGAAGCAGACACCCCTGCGGCCAGCGTCACGCTTTGAACCGTGGTGCCAATCTCGGCCATTAAACCGGCGTAGCCGTCAGTCAGCGCCGCTCCGTCAAACAGGGCCAGGTCGCGCAGAGCCATCATCGCATCGGCATTGCCTGCGTTGCGGTTGGTGTAACCCGCGGTGGCCACCTTCACCGTGTAGACATCGCCCACTTGCGGAGCGCCTTTGAGTGTGAGCGCCCAGCCGTTGTAAGCAATGGGCTGCCCCGAGGTGTAGGCCACACCGGTGGGGTCACCTGTGCCGGTGCCCACTACGTCAAAGGTGCCGCCAGCGGTGAACGTCAAGGTGACTGTTTGGGTCAGATTGACATCAGCAGATTTGGCTTGCAAGCTCGCAATCGCCAACCCCCCCGTGTTGCTGCTGCTGGGCACGGCCTCAACCGGGCTGCCAATGGCCAGCGACTTGGGCGAAGAAAACGCGACGTTGATGTCTTTGGCGGCGGTTGAAAACGGTTTCATGCGAAACACATCGCCCGCAGCCTCACCGCCGCTGGTAACCGAAAAGGTCAGGCCGTCTACCGTGACGGGTGTAGCCGCAAAGGCGGTGGCATAGCCGTCGGAAAGCCGCACCACATTGCCCGCACCACCGCCCGTAAAACGTATTTCATATTGGGAGGCCACCAGGGCCGACGGGTCTGCCATGGTGATGCCGATGACGGCATTGCCCGTGTTGGCCGTGCCAGCCAGGCCATTGGGCAGGGTAGGAGGGGTGAACAGGTCACCACCCGCGACGCCATTCAGATCAATGCCCAGCCGATGCTGTGTGTTGGTAACGGTGCTGACTGACAAGGCCATGCGGCCCAGCAAGTCACGAGCCTTTGCCAGGTCGGTGTTGTTGAAGCGCATCAGACCGGTGAGCTCGCCACCACCCAGGGCGTCTTCGTTAAGTTGAATACTCAAACCGTTGCGCAGAATGGCAAGCTGTACTTTGTTGGAGTCATTGAACGCGTCGGCCGACACTTCCAGCTTTGCGGCGGTATTACCCAGCACCAGTGCTTGGCTGCCCGCCAAAAATATACCCACCGTGCCGTCATCGGCATGGATGGAAGTGGTTTGCACCAGCTTGTTCAGGCTGGCGACCAGTTGCTCACGCCGGTCCAACAGGTCATTGGGTTCGTGGCCGTTGCCTTTCGCTTTGGCGATCTCGCTGTTTACCGACGCAATTTGGGTGGCCAGACTGTTGATGGCGGTGACGCCTTGGGTCACGTCAGCCCGGGCGCTGGATTGCAGTGCGTCCAGGCTGGTCGATGCGGTGCGAAAACGGGCGGCCGCCTCCGTGGCGCGGGTCAACACCACCGTGCGCGCGGTCAGGTCAGTGGGTGCGTTGGCCACGTCAGAGAAGGCGTTGAGCATGTCGCTGACGGATGCGCCCAGGCCGCTGGTGCCGCCCTGAAATATGTCCTCCAACTGGGTCAATTTTTCAAGGCGCGAACTGTCGGCCGAGGCCAGCGATGAGGCCAGTGTCGACTGGCGTGTCAGAAACTGGCTGTAGTTGCGCTCGATGGTCGCCACGCTCACGCCCTGGCCGTAGTAGCCACTGCCAGAAAATTGACCTGCCACGTTGGCCAGCACTACGGTTTGCCGGGAGTACCCCGCCGTGTTGACGTTGGCGATGTTGTTTCCCGCTGTTTGCAGGGCCACCTGGTTGGCAAGCAGGGCGCGAACGCCAACGTTGAGCAGATTACTCATGGCAACTCAATCAGGCCTGAGCCCGCTGCACGCGCAAGGTGGCGTTGATGGCCCGGCTGAGCTTGTTGGCGTACTCGGGGTCGGTGGCGTAACCTGCTTTTTGCAGGCCGCTGGCATAGGCGTAGCTGGAGCCCGTTTGCTGGCGAGCTTGCGCATAACGCGGGTTGTTGTTGATGAGATTGGCGTAGTCACGAAACGAGTCTTCAAACGAGTCGTAAGCCCGGAACTTCGCCACCGTTTTTTGCGGCGTTCCGTTGACATATTCGGTGGTGGTGACAGACGCCACCTTGCCGGTCCAGTTCGCTCCTGCCTTTATGCCAAACAGGTTGAATGAGTTGGAGCCATCCGCTGTTTTGATTTGGCTCTTGCCCCAGCCCGTCTCATGCCCGGCCTGACCGAGCATGTAGCTGGCGGGGATGCCACTGTCTTTTTCGATCTTGGTGGCAGCCTCGCTGTGGCGCTGCACAAAGCCAGTTTGACTCACCGATGCAGCGCCTTTGCCAAGCGGTGTGATTTGTAACGTGGCAGGCTTGGTGTCGCTGGTTGCACCATTCGCACCAGCGTCGACATTGCCCATTTGGCGCGTCAATTGCTTGGCAATCAGGTCTGACAGGCCGCCGGGTTGCCCCGACATTTGCACGGCGAATTGTTGATCCAGCAGGTCGGCACCCAAGTCAGCACCAGGGCTGTCCAGCATGCCAGATTTCATGGTGGCTTCGCGCATGCTTTTAATCAGCTCGCGCATGAACAGCGACTCAAACTGCTTGGCTGCTTCTTTGATGGATGCGGGTGTGCTGCCGGCTTGCAACTTCAGCGCATTCAGCGACCGTCCATCGGCCGCCAGCGCGTTGGCAGATGTTTGCTGAATGCTGTTGCTCATGCTATATCACCTCCAGCTCCGCATTCAAGGCCCCAGCGGCTTTGATGGCCTGCAAAATCGCCAATAAGTCTTGTGGTGTGGCGCCTAAAGCGTTGAGCGCTCTGACCACATCCGACAGCAGGGGCGAGGCGGGCACTTGTATCAAAATGCCGGGTTCTTGCTTGATTTGAATATTGGCTTTTTCAGTCACCGTCGTTTGGCCGCCCGACAAGGGGCTGGGCTGGCTGACTGCCGAGGTGGAACTAATGGTGACCGACAAATTGCCGTGTGCGATGGCGCAGGCACCCAAGGTCACAGCTTGGTTCAACACAATGGAGCCAGTGCGGGCGTTGATGACCACTTTGGCGGAGGGGATGGAGGACTCCAGCGAGAGCTCTTCCATCTCGGCAATGAACGACACGCGGGCATCCGAGTCCATGGGCGCTTTGACTTGAATGGTGCGTCCATCCAAAGCGCGGGCTGCGCCATTACCAAACCGCTTGTTAATGGCCTGCGCGACGCGACGGGCGGTTTGAAAGTCCGAGGCCTCCAGGCCCAGGCTGATGCTGTCGCCCTCAAGTAACGGGGTGGGGACTGAGCGTTCAATTTGCGCGCCGTTGGGAACCCGGCCTGCACTGAGGTGGTTGATTTGGACTTTGCTGCCACCCGCTGAAGCGCCCGCACCGCCCACAATTAAATTGCCTTGGGCGAGGGCATACACCTCACCATCAGCCCCTTTGAGAGGCGTCGTGATCAGCATGCCGCCCTTGAGCGATTTGGAGTTGCCGATGGACGAGACGTTGACATCAATCGATTGCCCAGGACGCGCAAAGGCTGGTAATTGTGCGGTGACCAAGACGGCGGCGACGTTTTTAAGTTGCAACTGCCCGGCTGACGCAGCAGGCAGAGTGATGCCCAATTGCTGCAAATAGTTATTCAAGCCCTGCGCGGTGTAGGGCATTTGGGTGGTTTGATCACCCGTGCCATCCAGGCCAATGACCAAGCCAAACCCTGTCAACTGGTTGGTTCGTACCCCTTGAATGGCAGCCACTTCCTTGATGCGGCTAGCCAACGCCTGATCGGCAACCAAAAGACCCCCCCACAACACCAACCCGTACAGCACCAGTCCGTGCAGTACACGGGTACTGCGATTGATGAGGTGGCGCACAGAAGTTGTCATATCGACTATTTTCGCCCTGGCTTAAAAGGGGAGAAAGGTCAAAAAGAACCGTGATAACCAGCCAACTGTTTGGGCTTCGCCTTGCGCGCCACGCCCTTTGGACTCAATGCGGGCGTTGGCCACTTGAGTTGAACTCACGATGCTGCCGGGTTGCACCACGCGCGGGTCAACGGTGCCCGAGAAGCGCAACACGTCCACATTTTGGTTCACGCCAATTTGTTTCTCACCCGCAACCACCAGGTGGCCGTTAGGCAGCACATCAATGACCGTCGCGGTGATGGAGCCCGAGAAGGTGTTGGCGCTCTCTGTGCCACCCTTGCCGGAGAACGCGTTGGCTGACGAGGTGCCTATGCCCAGTTTGGCCAAAGCTTCCGGTGTTTGCAAAGGCAGGGCGGTGATGGCGGCATCGGTGGACGAGGTGCGGTTGACGGTCGATGTCGATTTTTGGCTGGCCGAAACGTTCTCAATAATTTGAATCGTGATGGTGTCACCCACTACGCGGGCCCGGCGGTCTTCAAACCCGGGGCGATAGCTGACCGACTGAAACAAGCTGCCCGTGTTGGGCGGTGCCACACGGACAACTTGTGGCATGGGCGCTGGGGCCTTTTGCTCTGCAAAATCGACGACAGCAGGCTGCGGCAGTGAGGCACAGGCACTGCACCCTAGCGCAATGGTCAAGGCCGCGCCAAAGCGTTGCGCTGCAATGGTGATGCCGCTGGTGTTGCCTGCTGGGATGGCGACTGAGAAGTTTGTCATGGTGCATCACCTGCTTTACAGCTGCCCCAGTTTTTGCAGCATTTGATCGGAGGTTTGAATGGCCTTGGAGTTCATCTCGTAAGCGCGCTGTGTCTGAATCATGGTGATCAACTCCTGCACCACGTTCACGTTGGAGGTTTCTAGAAAACCCTGCGACAACTGACCCAAGCCATTGCTGCCGGGCACGCCGCTGTTGGGTTGGCCTGAAGCCGTGCTCTCGGCAAACAGGTTTTGACCCTTGGGCTCCAAACCGGCCGGGTTGATGAAACTTGCCAGTGCGATGGTGCCTACTGATTGCGGCCCCGTGGTGCCGGGGATGGTGGCAGACACTTTGCCATCCGCTGAAATTGACAAACTGGTGGCGTTGGCGGGCACTGTCACGCCATTGACCACAGGCAGACCCGCAGCTGTGACCAATCGCCCCTGGTTGTCCACCTGAAAAGAGCCGTCGCGCGTGTAGTTGGTGGTGCCATCCGGCATGGTAATTTGGAAAAACCCGTTGCCTTGAATGGCGACATCGAGGTTGTTGCCCGACTGCTGCAAGCTACCCTGAGAAAACGATCGGCTGGTGGCGACGGTACGCACCCCCAGGCCCAAATGCAAACCGGTCGGCAGGGTCGATTGCTCGGAAGTGCTTGAGCCAACCTGGCGCAGGTTTTGGTACATCAAGTCTTCAAACACGGCGGTGGCGCGCTTGTAGCCAGTGGTGGAGACGTTGGCCAAGTTATGCGAGATAACGTCCAGCTGGGTTTGCTGGGCTTCCATGCCGGTCTTGGAGATCCAAAGGGAGTTGATCATGTTCTGTCCTCAAAAGAAGGGGTTAGCCCTGCATGCTCAAAAGCTGTCCGGCGGTGCGATCGTTGGACTCTGCCGTTTGCAGCAGGCGCATCTGAACCTCAAACTGGCGAGCGGTTTGAATCATGCCCACCATGGTCTCCACAGCATTCACGTTGGAACCTTCCAGCGCGCCAGATGCTAATTTGGCGTTGGCATCTGCGGGCAAAGGCGAGCCAGAGGTTGCGCGAAACAGGCCGTCATCACCGCGCTTTAAAGGGTCGTCAGCGTTAGGCGTGACCATCTTTAGTTTGCCAATGCCCGAGGGGGGCTGGTTGCCCACTTTGGCGGTGATGGTGCCGTCAAAACCGATGGCGACTTCGCCTCCTGCGGGTACCGCGATTGGGCCGCCGTCCGACAAAACTGGCAAGCCGGTAGCGGTGACCAAAGTGCCTTCAGCGTTGACCTCAAAGGCGCCGTTGCGGGTGTAGGCCTCAGTGCCGTCCAGCCCCTGCACCGTGAGCCAGGCGTTGCCTCGGGTAGCGACATCCGTGTTGCGCCCCGTTTGTTGTATCGGACCCGGCGTGTCCAAGTGACCGGCGGTGGCTTCCAACGCCAGTACGCGGGTGGTCGAACCATCGCCCCGCACGGGAACGGCGCGGTACGTGGCCATTTCGGCCCGAAAACCATTGGTTGATACGTTGGCCAGGTTGTTGGATAGCACGGCCTGCCGGTTGGCAGCAGCGCTTGCACCCGACATGGCGGTGTAGATCAGTTTGTCCATGGTTTGGCGGGCCTAGTGGGGTACTTGGATACTGGGATTAGCGCAGGTTGACCAAGGTGGACAGCACCTGGTCTTGCGTCTTGATGGTTTGCGCATTGGCTTGGTAGGCGCGCTGAGCGGTCATCATGTTGACCAGTTCAGAGGTCAAGTCCACGTTGGATTCTTCCAGCGCTCCGGCGGTCAGCGCGCCAAATTTGCTGGTGCCAGGTGCACCATGTATCGGCTGGCCCGATGAAAAGCTTTCAACCCAATTGTTGCCCCCAATGGGTGACAGCCCCTGGACGTTACGAAAATCCGCTAACGCCAGTTGGCCTGCAGCCAAGGATTGGCCGTTGGAATAGGTGGCCATGACAACGCCCGTTTTCCCAATGGCAATGCTGGTGAGTTCACCGGGTGCGTAGCCGTTTTGTGTCAAATTGGAGACGGCGAAGGCGGCACCGTACTGAGTCACTTTGGCAATGTCCGCCGAGATCGTGAAGGTGCCAATCGTTGCGTTGGGTGATGTCACAGGAATCGAAGCCGGAGAACCACTGGTCAATAGGCCGTTCACATCAAAGTTCAGGATGGAGACCTGTGTGGCAGTCGCTGTCGCGTCGGACGTGGGGTCTGTGTACATAGCCCACGTGTCGGTTGCGGTTTTCCTCAAGTAAAACGACGTAGGAATGCCAACCCCCTGCGAGTCGTAGACTGTCAACGATGTGCCATAGGTGGTTAGCGGCGTATCCGGGGTTTTAAGCGGATCGTTCCACACCTCGGCGCTGGCATTGAGGTTGAACTCGGCGGCCATGTCGGTAGTTTGCTTGGCACCGATCGGAGCTGTGGTGGGCAACTGCAGAGGGGCTGCTGTGGTGCTGGTGGCAGCGCCCGTTGAGTCTGTCGGGTAGCCTTTGACCTTGGCCCCACCATTGGTGACAATGTTGCCTACTTTGTCCAGTTTGAACTCGCCATCACGGGTATAGGCGGACGTGCCATCAGGCATGGTCAGCTCAAAGAAACCACCGCCATTGATTGCGACATCAAGGCTGTTTCCGGTGATATTGATGTTGCCCTGCGTGAACTGTTGGGAGACAGTAGATACTTTGACGCCGATGCCGTCCGTGTTGCCACCCCCAGCACCCAGGGACGCGGCGACCAAATCTGCAAATTCGGCGCGTGAGGCTTTCATGCCCACGGTGTTGGCATTGGCGATGTTGTTGCCAATCACGTCCAGATTGCGGCTGGCCGCGTTCAATCCGGAGAGTCCTGTTTGAAATGACATGGGGTAGTCCTTTTTTTTGGCGGGTAGCTGATAAATTGATGGAATGAACTTGACGCTTAAGAAGTCAGGCTCACAGCAGCGCCTTGATCTTGCTGTAGCTCACCGCCGCGTTATTGGCCAGTTGCACCAGCATGGAACCGTTCTCACTGCCCACCGAGGTCACCTTGTCTTGCATCATTGAGGTAGATGCAATGGTGTTACCGCCGGTTGTGGCGATGACTTTGAACGTGGGAGTGCCGGTGCCGGTGTACTTGGAGGCATCCCAGCTGAAGTTGTGCCGGCCGGTGCCGAGTGCACCCAAATTGACGGTGTCCACGACGGTGCCACCTGGGGACACGATTTCTATTTTGACGCTCTCTGCCTTGGCGGTGAGATCGACCGCGCCTGCTGCTTTGCCGTTCTGAATGTTCATAGAGGAGCCTTCCACCAGCACATTGCGACCGACCATGGAGCCACTCTGCAAGACTTGCAAGGATGCGAATTGCTCGGACATGCCCTTCAGCGTGTCGTTGACTTGCTGGATGCCCGTGACCGTATTGATCTGCGCCATTTGTGAGGTCATTTGGGCGTTGTCCATGGGGTTCATGGGATCTTGATTGTTCAACTGCGCCACCAGCAGCTTCAAAAACCGGTCTTGCGATGCTGCGGAATCGGTTTTGGCTACGGCGGCTGTCGTTGCCAGCCCGGTGCTGGTGTTGATATTGGAAGTTGACGTAAGCATGGCGTGCCCTTTAGAACCTGTCGAATTCATTGACCCATTTGCAGGGTCTTGAGCAGCAGCGTCTTGGCCGTGTTCATGACTTCCACATTGTTTTGGTACGAGCGAGATGCCGAGATCATGTTGACCATCTCTTCGACCGGATTGACATTGGAGTGCGTGACATAACCGTCTGCATCCGCTGAGGGATGCGAGGGGTTGTGCACCTTGCGCAGCGGTTCGTTGCTTTCCTTGATGGTGTTAACGCGCACACCAGCGGATGCGTCCGAGCCCATGGGTACTGTCTCAAACACGACTTGGCGGCCTTTGTAGCCTTGGCCGTCTGGCCCGGCCACGGCATCGGCATTGGCCAAATTGCTGGCCACCACATTCAGGCGCTGAGACTGCGCGCTGATGGCGCTGCCCGAAACCCCAAAAATTGAAAACATGGACATGGTGAGCCTTTGCGATGAGGAGTGACGGCGTTATTGACCCTGAATGGCGCTCAAGATTGTTTTGGAATGGCCGTTAATAAAGCGAAGGGTGGCTTCATAACGCACCGAATTGTCGACAAAATTGGCACGCTCTCGATCCAGATCCACGCTGTTGCTGTCAGCACTGGGTTGGGTTTGAACGGTGTAGGCCGTGCCTGAGGCCCCGCCGCCCAACGTGCCTGAGCCTGAGGTCAGCGCAATATGCCGTGAATTGGTGAGCCCGTTGAGTGATGTTGTGGAGGTGCTGGTTTGCAGCATGCCGCCGCTGCCTAGCGCGGAGGCCATGGCCTCTTTGAAGTTGATGTCACGCGCGGCGTAGCCCGGCGTGTCGGCGTTGGCAATATTGCTTGCAATGACACGCTGGCGCTCGGCGCGGAGCACCAGTGCCTTTGACTGGAACTCTAATCCGTTGGTCATTTGTGCAAACATGGAACACCTCAGCTGTTGTGGGATGCCTACGAACGACACATTACTGGATGCAGTAGCGGGTGGCTTTTCAGGCGTGAAACGATTATGGGAAAAGCTTGAGGGCGTTGATGCTTGGATTTGCAGGGTTAAAGCCGTGCTTTAGGTTGCTTTGAGTTTTGGCGTGATTCCTATAGTGATGGGTAAGTTATGGGAATCCTATGTTCAACCTGTTACAGCAGCAACTTCTTCCGACTCTCCGGCAGGTGATAACCGCTACCCGTCGCATCGTCATGTCCGGCTTGCTCGTGGCGGGTGCTGTGCAGGCGCAGGTGCCTACCAACGGTTCAGGGCCTGAGTTTTTGGATGCGACCCAGCGTTGGCTGGACAGCACTGTGGCTGCCACCTCGTCGGTAGCGGGCATGCCATTGCGCATGGAAGTCAAAGTTGGCGCGCTGGACAGCCGTCTCAAGCTGGCCCCCTGTGCTCAAGTGGAGCCCTTTGTTCCAGCGGGAACGCGTCTGTGGGGGAAAACTCGGCTTGGGTTGCGCTGTTTGGATGCGGGCGTGAAGTGGAGCGTGTTTTTACCAGTCACGGTCAAAGCCTATGGTCAGGCTTGGGTGGTTAAAGGTAATGTGATGCCGGGTGCGACGCTATTGGAAACTGATGTCATGCTGGCGGAAGTGGATTGGGCGGAGGAAACCAGCCCAATTGTGGGCAACCCTGCGCAGTGGTTGGGCCAAACCGCTACCCGCGCCTTGACCACGGGACAAGCCTTGCGCCAGGGAATGGTCAAGCCAGCGCAGGTTTTTCAGGCTGGTGCGCAGGTGCGCGTCGTGGCCCAAGGGCCTGGTTTTCAGATTTCATCCGACGCGCAAGCTCTGTCTGCCGGTGTGGTGGGCCAGCTGGCCAGGGTCAAAATGGAAAATGGCCGCATCATGTCAGGCTTGGTTCTGGACACTCGAACCGTCAGGCTTGAAATGTAACTGGCATTGCGAAAGTTGGGGCTCGCAGCAAAAAACGTTAAAGTCCTCCGAGGATTCGTCGATATGACTTGTACGAAGCCATTTATTACGTGGTTCTGGAGTGCCAAATGAGAGTCAATTCACCGCCCGACATACCTTTCGCTGTATCAACCCAGGCGCAGACTGCTACTTCAAAAGCAGTGCAAGAGCCGGATGCAAAAGCGATCAAGGACGCTAACTCGTCAGGGGTGGCTGTCACGGTGTCCAACTTGGCGCGCGCGCTAGAGGCCGCTAACAAGGGCGGACCTGCCGATGTGGATACCGAAAAGGTCAACGCAATACGCACAAAAATTGAGCAGGGAACCTACTCCGTCAACGCCAAAGCGATCGCCGACAAGCTGCTGTCCAATGCGCAGGAGTTTCTTGAGCGCAATCGGGGTTAATTTTAAAGTTACTCACCATGTCACTGAACCGTCTGGAACAAACGCTGCAATCTATTGAAGCTCAACTTGATTTGGTTTCGCGTGCTTTGGTCAGTGGCGATGCTTTGGAGATTGAACATACCAGTTCGGTTATGCGTGATTTGTCAGTTAAGTTTTCTCAGCACTTACCGCAGTTACTTCAGGATCAAAGTTCGACGTTGGCGCCCAACGTCAGTTTGAAAACTCGGCTTAAAAAAATCAGTGACAGTTTGAGCGCGCAACGAGGTGGGTTGACGCGCCGAACCGTAGCGGTTGAAAGTGCCTTGAATATGTTGATGCCATCAACCCGTTCGACGGGTTATTCCGCGCAATCTGCTCGCTATAGCGCCAATGTCCGTCAATCGGGCGCCTTCAAGGTTCTGGCCGCCTGAGACTTTTGTCTGTCTCAGTGGGCTCGCATTTTCGCCCTGAGCCGGGCAATCGACTGGCTGTGCAGCTGGCATACGCGTGACTCAGTCACACCCAATACCAAAGCAATTTCTTTGAGGTTCATATCCTCTTCGTAATACATGCTCATGATGAACTGCTCGCGCTCTGGCAGCGTAGTAAT
>JANOLC010000009.1:0-1871 GCA_031419575.1 Burkholderiales bacterium
ACAAAACTCAGCACGCTTTTGGTGTCTGTCTGTTCTTTTGGCGACTTTGATTGATTCAAATCAGTTGGGGTAGTTTGTCAGGTGCTTGCCGGACTTGTTTGCCAATGCTGTCACTGAATGCCGACTGTGACCGCGTCCGGGTTTTCTCGGATGTACTCACGAATGATGTCCTCAAAGCTACTCTCAGGCAGCAAGCCTAGGCCTTTGGCGCGCGCTGCATTGATGCTGGCGGGCCAGGTCTTGACGATTTTTTGGATCGCTGGGTCGGGCGTCCAGTCGATCAACGCAGCGGCTGCGGGGCCCGCCACACGCTCCAGCGCAGCGGCCATCTCGCCGGTGGTGGTGGTCAGCGCGGGCAGGTTCAGGCCGGTTCGCGGGCCCCAGTCGGTGTCGCTGGCTTCGGCTGCGCGGATGATGCCTTGAATGGTGCGGGCAGGCGACGACAAGGCCACGGGTGTTTCACGGGATACCGGGCAGGGGCCTTTGATACCCGCCAGCGGCTCGCGGATCATGCCGCTGAAAAAGCTGGATGCCGCGCCATTGGGCTTACCAGGGCGCACGCTCACCGTCATCAGGCGCACATTGCGGCCCCGGATGAAGCCTTTGCGGCCGAAGTCGGCGGTCAGTTGCTCGCCAATGAATTTCTGGATGCCGTAGCTGGTTTGCGGCGTGGGCAGGGTGGTGTCTTCAATCACCGGCGGCGTGGGCTGCTCGGGCGAGTCGCCAAACACGGCGAGGGAGCTGGCAAAGACCACGGTAGGTGTGGTTTTGAGCGCACGGCAGGCTTCGAGCAGGCCCAGTGTGGCCGCGAAATTGCTGCGCATCCCGAGGTCAAAGTCAGCTTCGCATTCGCCGCTGACGGCAGCAGCTAAATGAAAAATGATAGCAGTCTGTGCAGTAATGACGGGGACTTTTTGGTCTTTTTGTTCTAAAAGTGCGTTCAAGTCACCCGTGAGGGCCGCCACGCGGGCATCGGCCAGCAGGTCAGCAGGCGGTGGTGCGCGGTCCACCAGGGTGATGCGGGTGATGGGCGTGGGTGCGGCACCCGCCAAGGCCAGTTGGCCTTGGGCCAGCAGTGCGCGCGCCAGGCGAACACCCAGAAAACCGGCGCCGCCGGTGATGACGATATGCATGGAAATCAAGCTCCTTGGTTGTGACTAACCGTAGAGCTTAACCGGGTCGAGCAGCCATAGTTTCTTGGGCCGTCGAAGCGTTTGCACATGTTTCCTTGTGCATATTGACATCGCCTCTACCGTATCGTGTGGCTTGCTTGGCAAGGATTCTGCTTGGCCAAGCGTGGATTCATGCTTGCCAATCACCGGCTTCAGGTAAATTCATGACTCCATGTGTAGCAAGTCATATTGGCACAGGGGGTGCGCCCATACCTACATCGTCCGTGACGAACTACTTTCTGCTGCATAACTATGAATAGCTGAGTACCCTGCCGATGGCGTCGCTGCCGTGTTGTCGAAATTCGCAGTTCAGCATCGCACTGACCTCAAACCACCTCAGTGATCCGCATCTCAATATGCAACCCTGCGGTCGTTGCCGTGTTGACGAGCGCGTCGATGGCGAACAGGTTGATTTTTCCACGCATCAGGTCAGAGACTCGTGGCTGGGTGATTCCGAAGAGCTTGGCAGCCTGTGTCTGACTCATTTCTGCGTGAGCGTTGTATTGTTTCGCAGATTTCAACGAAAGCCTGTTTTCTACATCCCCGCGTAGTTCGGTCCCCCCCCCCCCTCAGGCGTGACCCAGACAATATTCTGCGTGGGGTCCTTGATGTCACAGGTCTTGCAGTGCACACAGTTCTGCGCGTTGATCTGCAGGCGATCCGTGTTGTCATCGTTCTTCACAAATTCATACACCCCAG
>JANOLC010000010.1:0-3547 GCA_031419575.1 Burkholderiales bacterium
CAGGTGGAAGACCTGGAGCACAAGGCGCGTCGCCAAGACGTGCTGGTGGACGACGAACTGATCTACGCGTTTTATGACCAGCAACTGCCCGCCGACGTGTGCAGCGGTTACAGCTTTGAGCGCTGGTACCGCGAAGCCATCCAGCAAAACCCGCAACTCCTGCTGCTGACCCGCGACGAGCTGATGCGCCACGAGGCCGCTGGCATCACAACCCAGTCGTTCCCTAAAACCATTCGCTTAGGGGGCGTGGACTGCGCCGCCACCTATCTGCACGAGCCTGGTGACGCCAAAGACGGCTTGACCGTCGCCGTGCCGATTTTCGTGCTGAACCAGGTGAATGACGACCGTTGTGAGTGGCTGGTGCCTGGCATGCTGAAAGACAAGGTTCAGGCGCTGATCAAAACCTTGCACCAGCGGCCCCGCTCGCGCCTGGTGCCTCTGCCAGACACTGCCAGCAAAATGGCGCTGGCGTTGAACGCACCGGAGATTTTTGGCCAGGGTGCCCTGGTGGATGCGGTGCTGAAACTGGTGCGCGCGGCCACCTCGCTGGACGTGGCGCGGGCTGACATCAAGGTGGACATGCTGAACGCCCATTTCTTCATGAACTTTCGGGTGGTGGATGAACACGGTCGACAACTGGGCGCGGGCAGAAACATCGGCGCGCTGAAGGCAGAGTTGGGTGCCCAGGCACGCGGTGCATTCCAGGCGCTAGCTTCTCTCAAGCTGGGGCAACGTTCACCCGTTCGGGCTGAGCCCGTCGAAACCCACTCTGAACAAGCACTTCGACAAGCTCAGGGCGAACGGAATTTGTCTAGTTCTAAGGAAAAAGAGGTTAAAGTCCCCGTCGATATTAATAAGTTTGCTATCAAAAACGGAGTAACTAAGTTCTCGCCAGAACTGCTCAATAGTGCCAATGCTGCAAAATCTGCACCACAGCCCCCCGCGTTGGCCAACCACCGCTACACCAGCTGGACGTTTGGCGAGCTGCCCGAACTGCTGGAGATTCAAAAGGGCGGTCAAACCCTGATTGGCTTCCCCGCGCTGGTGGACCAAAGCGGTGTGGCGGGCGTTGGTGACAGCGTGAGTATTGAGGTGTTCGACGAGCCCAACGTGGCGGCCGCCAAACACCGTGCGGGTTTGCGTCGCTTGTTTGCGTTGCAGATCAAGGACGCGCTCAAGTACTTGGAAAAAAACATTCCTGACCTGCAAAAGATGGCGGTAGCCTACATGCTGGTGGGCCGCAACCCGGATGGCACGGGCGGTGGGACGGTCGAGGTGTTGCGCGACCAAATCATTGCCGTGGCATTGGACCGGGCGTTTCTGTTGGAACCCTTACCCACCAATGAATTCGACTTCAAGCGCCGGGTCGAGGACGGCAGGGGCCGCCTGACCCTGATTGCCAATGAAGTGGCGCGCCTGGCTAACGCGATTCTGCTGGACTACGCCGTGGCGGCCCGCAAAATCAAGGACACCAAAAATGCCCCCGAAGCGGTCGCCGATGCCATCCAGCAGCTCCAGCGTTTGATGCCCAAACGCTTCTTGATGGATTCACCCTGGGCGCAACTGCCGCACTTTGCGCGTTACCTCAAGGCCATCACTGCGCGGCTGGACAAATACCGTGCCGACCCTGCGCGTGATGCCACTCGCCTGGCTGAACTGCGCCCGCAAGACCAGCGCTACTGGCGACTGGTGGCTGAGCGCAAAGGCGTGACGGATGAGCGCATGCTGGAATTTCGCTGGCTGCTGGAGGAGCTTCGTGTGAGCTTTTTTGCACAGGAGTTGCGCACACCGCAGCCGGTTAGCGTGAAGCGGCTGGACAAGGCCTGGGCGCAGTTGAATACATGACCCCACTCAACAAAGCTTCGGGCAAAACTTCGGGCCTTAGTGGACTTCACCGCCGATTCACGTTGACCCGCCACCGCGCAGGCCGCTTGGAACCCACCGTGCAGGGCATGCTGTGGTCGGCCGCCGCAGGTATGGCGTTCACAGTGCTCAACTCGGTCATGCGGGCGCTGGCCATTCAGCTGGACCCGTTTCAGGCTCAGTTTTTGCGCTACGTGTTTGGCTTGCTGGTCATGTTGCCCTGGGTTTACCGCGCCGGGCTGGCGGCGTTTCGGCCCAAGCAGTTGGGTGGCCAGTTTTTGCGCGGGGCGGTGCACACCGTGGGCTTGTTTCTGTGGTTTGCGGCGCTGCCCAAAATCCCGCTGGCGGACATGACGGCGATTGGGTTCACCGGGCCTATTTTCATCATGATTGGCGCGTATCTGGTGTTCAAGGAACCCATGCGCTGGGAGCGCTGGCTGGCTGCCTTGATTGGCTTTGTTGGCGTGGTGATTGTGGTGTGGCCCAAGCTGTCGGTAGCAAGTGGCACCATGAATGGTACAGGCGGCGTATCAGATGTGGGCCTTTACAACCTGCTGATGCTGGCATCGGCACCCATGTTCGCCGCCTCGTTTTTGCTGACCAAAGCGCTGACCCGCTATGAGCGAACCGAGGTGATTGTGGTCTGGCAGGCGCTCACCGTCACGCTGTTCAGCCTGCCCATGGCCTTGCTGCACTGGCAGTCTCCCACGCTGGCGCAGTGGTTGGGATTTTTGGTCTGCGGCGTGCTGGGCAGCACCGGGCACTATTGCCTGACGCGCTCGTTCGGTGTGGCCGACATCTCGTCCACCCAGTCCGTCAAGTTTCTGGAGTTGGTGTGGTCTGCCTTTTTAGGCTGGTTGATTTTTGCCGACACCCCCAGCCAGTCCACGTTGATTGGGGGCACGGTGATTTGCGCATCAACCCTCTGGATTGCACGGCGGGAAGCGCGATCGCTATAGCTTGGCCAGCCGGTCCAGCGCCAGGTTCAGCGTCTCGTCTTTCTTGGCAAAGCAAAAACGCACCACGCGTTGGTCAAAGCCGCTACCGTAAAAGGCAGACAGGGGAATGGCTGCTACACCCATTTCGGACGTCAGCCATTTGCAGAAGTCGGCTTCGCCTAAATTGCTGACGTCGGAGATGTCTACACACTGGAAGTAGGTGCCTTCGCTGGGTAACACCTTGAACTTGGTGCGCGTGAGGCCTTCGCGAAACAGGTCACGCTTGCGCTGGTAAAACGCTGGCAATTCCAGGTAGGGTTTGGCATCGCTCATGTAGGCGGCCAGACCGTATTGCACGGGTGTGTTGACGGTGAACACGTTGAACTGGTGCACTTTGCGGAACTCTGCCGTCAGTGCCGCGGGCGCAGCTGCATAACCCACCTTCCAGCCCGTGACGTGGTAGGTCTTGCCAAAACTTGACACGATGAACGCGCGCGCCGCCAGGCCGGGGAAACGCGAGGCGCTTTGATGCTCCTGATCGTCAAACACCATGTGTTCATAAACTTCGTCGCTGATCAGAATGATGTTGGTGGGCGCCAAAATTTCCTGCAACTTCAGCATGTCATCACGCGTCCACACGGTTCCACTGGGGTTGTGGGGTGAATTGACGATGATGGCGCGGGTTTTTGGGGTGATAGCGGCGGCGATTTTGCTGAAGTCGGGCCTGAACGTGCCTGGTATCAATG
>JANOLC010000011.1:0-5199 GCA_031419575.1 Burkholderiales bacterium
GCGCCTTCGCTTTGCGCTTTCATCTCGGCGCAGATTTCCTTGAGTGTTGCTTCGTTGTTCAGCTCGCAGGTCAAGTCCACCACCGACACGTCTGACGTGGGCACGCGGAACGACATACCGGTGAGCTTTTTGTTCAGCTCAGGAATCACAACGCCCACAGCCTTGGCGGCACCGGTGCTGCTGGGGATGATGTTTTCCAGAATGCCACGACCACCGCGCCAGTCTTTGTTGCTGGGCCCGTCCACGGTTTTTTGTGTGGCGGTGGCCGCATGCACGGTCGTCATCAGGCCGCGCTTGATGCCCCATTTGTCATTCAAGACCTTGGCCACAGGCGCCAGGCAATTGGTGGTGCAGCTTGCATTGCTGATGATGGCTTGACCGGCATAGGTCTTGTCATTCACGCCAAAAACGAACATCGGCGTGTCGTCTTTGCTGGGGGCCGAGAAGATCACTTTTTTGGCACCGGCGGCCAGGTGTTTTTCACCGGATGCCTTGTCCAGGAACAGGCCGGTGGCTTCCAGCACAACATCAGCACCGATCTCGTTCCACTTTAGATTGCTTGGCTCGCGCTCCTGGGTGAGGCGGATCTTCTTGCCGTTGACGATGAGGGTGTTGCCTTCCACCGCAATGCTGCCCTTGAAACGACCATGCACCGAGTCGTATTGCAGCATGTAGGCCAGGTAGTCGGGCTCCAGCAGGTCATTGATGCCCACAATCTCGATGTCCGCAAAATTCTGCACGGCTGCGCGCAACACGTTACGACCGATACGGCCAAAACCGTTAATGCCCACTTTGATTGCCATATGAAATGCTCCTTGAAGTTGAAAATCGATTCCTTTCGCTCTGAGCTTAGCCGAAAGGCTTCGACAAGCTCAGCCCGAACTACTTTTGCAAAACCTTCTGCACTGTCTCAGCCACATTCTCGGGTGTGAAGCCAAATAGCTTGAACAACACTGGGGCGGGCGCTGATTCGCCATAGGTGTCAATGCCCACCACGGCCGCACAGCCGTACTTCCACCAGCCATCGGTCACGCCCATTTCCACCGCAATGCGGGGAATGCCTGCAGGCAATACAGCACGTTTGTAGGTTTCAGATTGCGCATCGAACGTGGTGGTGCTGGGCATGGAAACCACACGCACGGCGATTTTCTTCGTGGCCAACAGCTCTTGCGCTTTGAGGGCCAGTTGCACTTCAGAACCCGTGGCAATGATGACGGCCTGCATTTTTTTCTTCAGGCCCACTTCGGTGGGTTCGGCCAGCACGTAAGCACCTTTGCAGATGGCGTCCAGGCCAAATGCGTCGGTGGCGGCGTCAGAGACTGCATCGGACACCCCCTTGGGCGCGTAGCTGATGTTCTGGCGCGAGAGCAGCAAGGCCGTGGGTTTCGATTTGTTTTGCAATGCCACGGCCCAGGCCACGGCAGTTTCTGCCGTATCGCCCGGACGCCACACATCCAGATTCGGGATCAGGCGCAGAGAAGCTGCATGCTCGACCGACTGGTGCGTGGGGCCGTCTTCACCCAGGCCAATGGAGTCGTGCGTGAACACATGCACCACGCGCAGTTTCATCAGCGCGGCCATGCGGATGGCGTTGCGGCTGTAGTCACTGAAGGTTAGGAAAGTGCCACCGTAAGGGATGAAACCACCGTGCAGCGCAATGCCGTTCATGATGGCGGCCATGCCGAATTCACGCACGCCATAGTTGATATGACGGCCGCCGGTTTTGGAACCATCCGCATTGGTGGCTTGCACCACGTCACCGGCCAAATCAAAGCGCAGGCTGGGGGTGCATTTGGTATTGGTCAGGTTCGAGCCCGTCAGATCGGCCGAGCCGCCCAGCATTTCCGGCAAAGCCGCGGTGAAGGACTCCAGCGCCAGTTGCGATGCTTTGCGCGAGGCCACGGTTTCAGCCTTCGTGTGTGCGGCCAACACGGTGTCAACGGTGGTCTGCGCAAACTTCTTGGGCAGGTCACCCTTCATGCGGCGGGTGAGCTCTTTGGCCAGCGCCGGGTACGCCGCTTTGTAGGCGGAGAACTTGTCGTTCCACGCAGCTTCGTTGGCCTTGCCAGCCACTTTGGCATCCCAGTCGGTGTAGACCTCTTTGGGCACCACGAAGGGCGCGTGGGGCCAGCCCAGGGCTTCACGGGTCAGCTTGATTTCTTCGCCACCCAATGGCTCGCCGTGGGCCTTGGACGTGTTGGCGCGGTTGGGCGAACCAAAACCAATCGCGGTCTTGCAGATGATCAAAGTCGGGCGCTCGGCGCTATTTTTGGCATCGGCAATGGCTTTGGAGACAGCGTCTGCATCTTGACCATCGACCGGGCCAATCACGTTCCAACCACAGGCGGTGAAGCGCAGGGCGGTGTTGTCGATGAACCAGGGGGCCACGTTGCCGTCAATGCTGATGCCGTTGTCGTCATACAGGGCGATCAGCTTGTTGAGCTTCCACGCGCCAGCCAAGGCAGCGGCCTCGTGGCTGATGCCTTCCATCAGGCAGCCATCGCCCATGAACACGTAGGTGTTGTGACCCACCACGTCATGGCCGTCACGGTTGAATTCCTTGGCCAGCAGCTTCTCGGCCAGCGCCATGCCCACCGCATTAGTCAGGCCCTGGCCCAGCGGGCCGGTGGTGGTCTCAATGCCGGGGGTCACGCCCACTTCGGGGTGACCGGCAGTTTTGCTGTGCAGCTGGCGGAAGTTTTTCAGCTCGGCCATCGGCAGCTTGTAGCCGGTGAGGTGCAACAGCGCGTAAATCAGCATGGAGCCGTGGCCGTTGCTCAAAACAAAACGGTCGCGGTCAAACCACTGCGGGTTGGTCGGGCTGTGCTTCAGGTGGTTGCCCCACAAGGCAACGGCCATGTCGGCCATGCCCATCGGTGCGCCGGGGTGGCCCGAGTTGGCCTGTTGAACGGCGTCCATTGCCAGTGCGCGAATGGCGTTGGCCATCATTTGAGTATTTGCCATCAGGGGGTTCCGGGAAATGAGTCGGGAAATGCGGGGTGAGAAGGTTCGGGTGAACTGGGGTAAGCCAGATATTTTAGCGACGTGCCAGCATGTGAATTAAAGTGGTGGCCATGCAAGGACTTCATTTGACCGCCGATTTGCACCAATGCCGCTGCGATGTGGCATGGCTGACCGACGCCGCCAGCTTAGGCGAACATTGCCTGGCGGCCGCCCAAGCCGCAGGTCTGCAAACCGTGGGCAGTTTGTTCCACGCCTTCCCGCCTACCGACAAAGACGCGTCGGGCGTGACGGCCACGATTTTGCTGGCGGAGTCCCACTTGTGTGTGCACACTTGGCCCGAGCAACGCGCGGTCACACTCGATGTTTATGTCTGCAATTTTGGCGGCGACCATTCCGGCAAGGCCCATTCGCTGATGGACTCGCTGGTCACCCTGTTCAACGCCAAACGGATTCGCCGACACAGCCTGTCACGCGGAGAAATTTCCTGACCGCGCAGGCCATCCTTCTGGCCGCTGGCCGGGGCGAACGCATGCGTCCGCTGACCGACACCAGGCCCAAACCGCTGCTGCCCGTGCGTGGCAAGCCGCTGATGCAATGGCCGATGGAAGCGCTGGCGCGTGGCGGTTTTACCGAGGTGGTGGTGAACACGGCATGGCTGGAGGAGTGCATTTTTGTCCAGTTTGGACATCAATTCACGTTAAAGTCCTCATCACACATCAATAGTTCGCTATCAAATACAGAGCAAACAACAAACTTGGCGATCACCTACTCGACCGAAGGCCGAGACTTTGGCGGCGCGCTGGAGACTGCGGGCGGCATCGTCCGTGCCTTGCCGCTGCTGGATGAGGTGTTCTGGGTGCTGGCGGGCGATGTGTTTGCGCCGGGGTTTGTGTTTCAGAAAAACACCGTTGATCGCTTCACCCAAAGTGGCAAGCTGGCCCACCTCTGGCTGGTGCCCAACCCGGACCACAACCTCAAGGGCGACTTTGGCTTGTCTGCCGATGGCCTGGCGCTGAATCTGCCCAAAGACAGCGTGCAAGTGAAATACACCTACTGCACCATCGGCCTGTACCGTAGCACCCTCTTCAAGCCACCGTATTGCGATATCGCGGCGGGCAATGCAAGCGGCATCAAGGCACCGCTTGCGCCCCTATTGCGGGCGGCCATGGACCAGGCCCAAGTGAGCGCCGAGTTGTACGCGGGTGATTGGACCGATGTAGGAACGCCAGAGCGGCTTCAGTGCTTAAATCAGGGCTTCTGAAGACTCTTGCGTTGCGACAAACGCCACTGTGATTCGACTATGTCCCCATCAACTCCAAAATCTGCTGCCAGCTCAAATTACGCCCATCGTCGCGCCACGCTGGCCGCCCAACTCGGCCCCGGTGGTATCGCCATCATTCCCACCGCGTTGGAACAGCCCCGCAACCGGGACAGCGACTTTTTGTTCCGCGCTGACAGTTACTTCTGGTATCTGACCGGCTTTACCGAGCCCAGGGCCTGGCTGTTGGTTGAAGGCTCCGGCAGAACCACGCTGTTTTGCCAGCCCAAGGACCTGGAACGTGAGATTTGGGATGGCATCAGGCTCGGGCCCGCTGCCGTCCCCGCCACACTGGGGTTGGATGCTGCGTTTTCAGTCGCAGAGATCGACACTCAACTGCCCATACTGCTGGACGGCAAAAGCGTCGTCTGGTACCCGTTTGCCACTCACAAGGGGCTGGAAACCCGGGTCGATGGCTGGCTGAGCAATGTGCGCGCCCGCACCCGGGCCGGCACCATCTGCCCCGAGCAGCAGCGCGACCTGTGCGGCGCACTCGACGAGATGCGTCTGGTCAAGGACGCTAGCGAGCAAGCCACCATGCGCCGCGCCGCGCAGATCAGCGCCGGTGCCCATATCCGCGCCATGCAGCTCTCGGCCCGGATGCTGAAGGAGGGCAAGGACGTGCGTGAGTTCCATCTGGATGCCGAGCTGCTGCACGAGTTTCGGCTTCACGGCTCGCAGTACCCGGCCTACAGCTCCATCGTCGCCGCAGGTGCCAACGCCTGTGTGCTCCACTACCGCGCCGACACCGCCCCTGTGCGTGATGGCGAGCTGGTGTTGATCGATGCTGGTTGCGAGCTGGACGGCTACGCCAGCGACATCACCCGAACCTTTCCCGCCAACGGCAAATTCACCGGCCCACAACGCGTGCTGTACGACCTGGTGCACGCCTCGCAAGTGGCGGCGGTGGCCGTCAC
>JANOLC010000012.1:0-1585 GCA_031419575.1 Burkholderiales bacterium
CACCTACCTGCTGTTCTTGCGCATGATGCAAGAGACCGGGCAAGAAGACCGCTTGGTGATTCACAATGGACTTGACCCATTTCCACGGACACATTTAAGCTTCTTGGGTTCGGAGGCTTTGGCCGTCTGAACCTTGGTTGATTATGAGCGGTGCAGGCTTATCCACGGCGCTTGCCTGTGGACAAGACGACGGGCTCTCAATCAAGCCCTGAGGCGTCTTGTCCACAGGTGCGAAGCACGCGGTGGGTAAGCCGTCTTCGGGTGTCGATGTCGAAATTTGTGATATTTGTGCCTTGTGTTTCCTCTCAAAGTTGATGGGCGACATGTAGCCCAATGCAGAATGAAGCCGCTTTGGGTTGTACCAACCCTCGATCCAAGTAAAGACTTCCAGACGCGCCTCGGTCTGGGTCTTCCAGACGCGTCGGTCAATCAACTCACATTCCAGCGTGGCAAAGAAGCTCTCGGCCATGGCGTTGTCATAGGCATCCCCCACGCTGCCCATGGAGGGGCGCACACCCATTTGCTTGCAGCGGTTGCCAAACTCGATGCTGGTGTACTGACTGCCCTGATCGGAGTGGTGAATCACCGACTGCGGCTTTCGAGTCATCAAGGCCATGTTCAGCGCCTGCGTCACCAAATCAGCGGTCATGCGTACGCCAAACGCCCAGCCCACCACTTTGCGGCTGAACACGTCGGTGACTGCTGCCAGGTACAAAAAGCCTGCCCACGTCGGCAAGTACGTCATGTCAGCCACCCACAACTGGTTGATGTCGGTGGCCACAAACTGGCGATTGACCAGGTCAGGGGACGGGCGCTGGCGCTTGTCTCGCTGGGTCGTCACACAGTAGCCGCGCCTGCGACTGACCCCACGCCAGTGGTTTTGACGCATCAGACGGGCCACCCGTTTGCGACTTGCCTTGAGCCCTTCATCGCGCAATTGGGCGCGAACGCGTGGCATACCATAGGTTTCATCGCTGGCAGTGAATGCGTTGTGGATTTGTACCGCCAGGGCCTCATTGGCCTTTTGGCGGGCACTGGGTACACGACGCACCCAGTCGTAGTAGCCGCTCGTGGAGACTTTGAAGGTTTCACACATGGTGCGTACCGGTAGGTCGGCCTGATTTGCTTTGATCAGCGCGTAGACGCTGTGAGCGTCGGCTCGCTTTTGTTGGCAAACCAGGCCGCAGCCTTTGACAGGATGTCGCGCTCCATTTGCAGTTGGCGCACCTTTCGGCGCAACTCCACGAGTTCTTGGCGCTCGCTGGTGCCAAGCGGCACTACCGGTGTGGCATCACCTGCTGGCAGGTTCAGCCGTGCTTTGCGCACCCAGCTCAAGATGCTGGTGACGTGGCAGCCAAACTCCCTGGCCAATTCATTGGGGTTGCGACCGGACTGAACCAGTTCAACCATTTGTTGACGAAACTGCGCCGGGTAAGGCGGCTTGGGGGCGTGCGGTTTTGACATTGGGGACTCCTTCTTGTTGAACAATAAGGTGTCCGTGAAATGGGGTCAACTTCAGTTTGTGCAGATCAAAGCCAGCGGGTACGTGGGCAGCTACAGCCGAGTCACCGACTACATTCGCGCC
>JANOLC010000013.1:0-5894 GCA_031419575.1 Burkholderiales bacterium
GGCGCGTTGCCGATGTAGCTATTGGCACCCATGAATACGGAGCCCGCCGAGATGGCCGCTAGCGTGGTTGCCAGCGAGGTCATCAATACAGCCGGGTTGCCACCGGCCGTGTTGAAAAATACCAGGTAGGTTGGCGCGTTGTCCAAGAATGAACTCAATATGCCCGAGGCCCAGAAGTACATCGCCGGATCTGGCTGTCCATTGGGCAAGGTGACCGCGCTCACAATGGCACTGAATGGCCCCTGTACGCCCGCACGCAACATGGCAATCACGGGGATGATGGTCAGGAAGATACCGGCAAATAGCTTGGCCACTTCTAGCATGGGTCCCCACGAAAATTGGTTGTCGGCGTGCACTTTGTCGGGTGTCACTGCCAAGGAGATAAGGGTCACCAGGATCAGGCCCACATCGCGAATCAAACCCGGCAGGCCGACATCGGTGCCTGCCAGGTTGAACGAGATGCTGCTCTTCCAGAAGCCGCTCAGTAACACGAGCCCAACCACAGCACACAGCAACCAAAAATTGATGACGCCATCAAAGCCAATTCGCTTTGTATCGGGCGTTGGGTCCATGGGCAACACCCCCTCGCGGCGGTAGTACCAGCTGTCCAGAGCGAAAAAGATGGCCAGCAAAGTGCCCACCAAAAACAGGGTTTCGGGCAGGATGTAGCCAACGGTCCAAAAGAAATCAACGCCCTTCAAAAACCCCAAAAACAGCGGCGGGTCACCCAGTGGCGTGAGTGAACCCCCGGCGTTGGAGACGATGAAGATGAAAAAAACGACGATGTGGGCCGTCTGTTTACGGTTGTCGTTGGCGCGAATCAGTGGCCGAATCATCAGCATGGAGGCGCCCGTCGTCCCCATGAAACTCGCCAGCACAGCACCAATGGCCAAAATGCCCGTGTTGAGCATCGGGCTGCCGTGAAGATTGCCACGGATGAAAATGCCGCCCGCCACCGTAAACAAGGCAGTCAACAAAAGGATAAATGGAATGTATTCAGCCAGCAACGCATGTACCAGGCTGGTTGATGCCATGGCAGGGCCATAAATCACGGCAAAAGGTACCAAAAAGGCCAGCGACCAGGCGGCAGACACTTTGCCGAAATGGTGATGCCAAAAGTTGGGCGTCAGTAGTGGGCACAGCGCGATAGACAGCAAAATCCCGGCAAAAGGGATGCCCCAGGCCGCCGAGAGCTGGCTACCGTTGATTTCAGCTGCGTAGGACATATGAGGACACACCCACAGCGCAGCAGCGGTTACAAACCATTGGGAAATTGCCACTGGGTTGATCTTGCAGTCGGGGGGTGTAGGACTCAAACAATCTCAAACACCTGGCGCAAATAGGCCAGGTATTTCTCGTCATCACACATGTTTTTAGACGGCGTGTCTGACAGCTTGGCCACAGGCTGTCCGTTGCAGCGCACCATCTTGATGACGATTTGCAACGGCACGTAGCCCAGGTCGTTGGTGAGGTTGGTGCCAATGCCAAAGGCCAATTGGCAGCGCCCGCGAAACTGCTGGTACAGCTCAATGGTGCGCGGCACGGTCAGGCCGTCGCTAAAGATCAAGGTTTTGGTTTTGGGATCTACTCGGTTTTTGAGGTAGTGGGCGATCATGCGTTCGCCCCACTGAAACGGGTCGCCACTGTCGTGCCGCGCGCCGTCGAACAGCTTGCAAAAGTACAGGTCATAGTCCCGCAAAAAGGCGTTCATGCCGTAGACATCGCTCAAGGCAATGCCCAAGTCACCCCGGTATTCCTTGGCCCATGACTCAAATCCAAACACCTGGCTGTCGCGCAGACGCGGCCCCAGCGCCTGCGCGGCCTGCAAGTACTCATGCGCCATGGTGCCCAACGGCGTCAAGCCCAGCTTCATGGCGAACAGCACGTTACTGGTGCCCGCCATCTGGCCCGCCACACCGGCCGTGTTGCCGGGGCTTTGCGCCGTGCCCAGCTTGGCGGCAAGCACCCGCAGCACTTCATCGTGCCAGGGCTTGGAGAAGCGACGGCGCGTGCCGTAGTCGGCAATTTTCAGGTCGGACAAACCGGCCTCACGCAGCTGGCTGATTTTCACATCAAGCCGCAAGCGGCCTTCCACAAAGTCAGGCACCTTTTGCGTGTTGCGAAAGTAGACCTCATTGACGATGGCCAGCACGGGGATTTCGAACAGAATCGTGTGCAGCCACGGGCCCTGAATGGTGATGTCGATCTCGCCCGAAGGCAGCGGCGTGACGGTGATGTACTTTTCGTTGAGCTTGAACAGGCCCAAAAAGTCTACAAAATCGCTTTTGATGAAGCGCATGGAACGCAAATACGCCAGCTCGGCATCCTGAAAATGCAGACTGCACAGCGAGCGGATCTCGTCGCGGATCTCGCTCACGTGCGCAGCCAGGTTGGCGCCAGGGTTACGGCACTTGAATTTGTACTCGACCTGCGCACCGGGAAACTGATGCAACACCACCTGCATCATGGTGAATTTGTAGAGGTCGGTATCGACGAGACTTGTGATGATCATGGGTTGCCGAAATTCTTTTTGATAACAGTGAATTGTTAACCATGCAGCGAGCCCGCCACCAGCATGATTACCCGGTCGGCGCGGCTGCTTAAGATGTGGTTTTGCTCGGCCACCAGCATGGGCATGCCTTGCGCTTTGAGGGCCAGCAAGGCATCGCGAATCGACTCGACCAGCACGGGGGCAATGCCCTCACAGGGTTCGTCAAGCAACAGCAGTTGGGGCGCGGTCATCAGCGTGCGGGCAATGGCCAGCATTTGCTGCTCGCCACCACTCATCTGGCTGGCACGGCGCTGCAACATTGGTTCCAGCGCTGGGAACAGGTTGAGCACCCGGGCCAGGTTGGTTTTGATGTCGCCCCGCACGGCTATGAGCAGGTTGTCCTGCACGGTCAAGTTGCCAAACAGGCGGCGATCTTCGGCTACATAACCTAGGCCGAGTTGCGCGCGCAGGTATGGTGGCCACGTTTGGATGCTCTTTTTTTGATAGCTAACAGTGCCCAATACACGGGGACTACCACCCATAATGGCTTGTAACAGCGTGGATTTACCCGCGCCGTTGAGCCCCTGCAACACCACCAGCTCACCGGGGCGCACTTGCAGGGACACGTCGAACAGGGCTTGTGCCGCGCCCCACCAGGCGTTGAGGTTCCGGACATCAAGCATGGGTGGCCTGCGGGGTGACGGGTTGCACAACGGATTGCCCAAAAGACTTCCCCAAATAGCGGCTGCGCACCTCGGGGTTGGCCGCCACGTCGTCGGGCGTACCTTGGGCCGCCAATTGGCCGTCAATCAGCACCAGCACCCGGTCGGCCACGCCAAAGACGGCGTCCATGTTGTGCTCGGTGTACAACACGGCCATGCCCGTGGCGGCCAAGGACTTGACCAACACCATGAGTGAGGCACGCTCTGGCCCGGCCAACCCGGCAGCGGGCTCGTCGAGCAGCAGGAGTTTGGGGGTATCTGCGCGAGCTAGCTCCCCATCCCGTTCGGGCTGAGCTTGTCGAATGCCAGTTCTGAGCTTGTCGAAGAACCCTTCGACAAGCTCAGGGCGAACGGACGAGATACCCGCCAATGCCATCGCCAGCTCCAGCCGCTTCTTGGCTCCGTAGGGCAAGCCCAGCACTTCGGCGCTCGCCAGAGGTTGCAGGCCGACCTGGGCCAGCAAAGCCATTACAGGGACCATTTCTACGGAATCTAAAGAAGAAAAGGCCGAAAGTCCCCGCCGGATGGACATAGTTAGCTGCACATTTTGTAGCACGGTCAGGGCTTCAAAGGTTTGTGCCACCTGAAAGGTACGGGCAATGCCGGCCATCAATCGGCGCGCCGGAGGCCAGGTGTCGATGCACTCACCGTTCCACAGCACTTCGCCCGAAGTCAGCCGATGCTGCCCGGCAATGCAGGCAAAGGTGGTGGATTTGCCGGCGCCGTTGGGGCCAATCAGCGCTACGCACTCCCCCGGCAAAACGTTGAAACTCACGCCCTTGACGGCGTGCACGCCACCAAAGTGTTTGACCATGTTTTTGACTTGAAGCGTCATGCAAAAATTCAACCGGCAATCATGGGTGCCGCTTCCCTTTTTGTAGCAATCCAAGCAGGCCAGACGGGGACAAGACCATGATTACCATCACAAACACGCCCAAAGCACCACGCCAATACGTCACATGCCGCCCCAGCTCGGCCCCGGCCCAAACCAACAGGCTGCTGCCAACCACAACCCCCCACAACTGGTGCACGCCGCCCAGCAAAACCACCAGCAAGGCATCGACCGAGGTGGGCACGCTGGCGGCTGACGGAAACACCGCACCCTTGTGCGCGGCGAACAAGCCACCCGCCAGCCCCGCCACCCCAGCGCTGGCCACAAACATGCGGTATTTGACCCAGTTCACGTTCAAACCGCTGGCGGCAGCCCGCTCAGGCGCGTCACGCACCGCTTGCAAGGCCGCGCCAAAGGGCGACTGGCTCAAGCCCCGCAGTGCCCACACGCCCAGTAAAGCCAAGCCCAGCAGCAGGCCATAAAACCAGCCGCGCGCGTCAGTACCGACCAAGGCCAGACCAATTACCCCGTTGTCGCCACCGGTCAGCGCCACCCACTGCGAGGCCGCTGCCCACACCACCTGCGCCAGCGCCAGCGACAACATGGCCAGGTACACACCCCCCCTGCGCACCACGACCGCGCCAAACACGGCCGCAACCAACCACGCAGCGCCACAGCCCGTGGCCAATGCCAGAGGTAGCGATGCGCCCCAGGCGGTATGCGCCAGTGCCGCGCCATAGGCCCCCAACGCAAAAAACGCGGCATGACCAAAACTGACCAGCCCGCCCAACGCCATCACCGCTTGCAGGCTCCGGCCAAAAATCATCAGGATCAACGCATCAGATGCGAGCGACTGCCAGTACGCCCCCGCCCACCAAGTCACGCCATACACCGCCGCCATTGCTACAAACAACATAGCAAACAATGCCCTGCTGACGGGGACTACGATGAATTTATTTGCCAATTCCCTCGGTCCGGCGTCATGCGTTTGCCCCAGCAGCCCTAGTGGACGCACGGCCAACACGACCGCCATGGTTACAAACACCAGCACCAGAGTGGATTGCGGAAACCAGGCCGTGCCAAAGGCATGGATCATTCCAATCAACAGCGCTGCCACAAAAGCGCCACCAATGCTGCCCAGGCCACCCGTCACCACGACCACAAAGGTCTCCACCACCACATTCACATCCATCTGCAAATTGGCCGGCTCACGCGGCAGCTGCAAGGCCCCGCCCAACCCGGCCAGCGCGCAGCCCAGCACCACGGCCCCCAGCATCAGCGGCTTGGGGTTGACGCCCAGCGCGTCCAGCATGGCGCGGTCTTGCGTGGCGGCGCGCAGGCGTTTGCCAAAGCCGGTGCGGTGCAATAGCAAGTGAAGCCCAAGCCAAACCAACGGGCCCAGCGCAATCGTGACCAATTGGTACTGCGGAAAATACTCACCTGCCAGCTCAACCGAGCCTTTTAAGCCGGGAAAGCGCGGGGCAAAGACTTCGTCCGGCCCAAAACCCCACAACATGGCGTCATGCATGGCCAGGGTCAAGCCAAAGGTGGCGACTAGCTGGTACAGCTCGGGCACGCCGTAAAGCCGTCTTAGCAGAAAAAACTCGGCGATAGTCCCCGCCACGCCTGCAAAGATTGCTCCAAAAAGCATAGCAAGTGCATACAAGCTAGCACTCTCGCCCCAGGCCGGAAACCAGTGGGTGACCCAATGCGCCGAGAACAGCGCCCCCAACATGAAGAAGCTGCCATGCGCGAAGTTGACGATGCGGGTCACGCCAAAAATCAGCGTCAACCCCGCCGCCATCAGGAACAGCGTGGTGGCGTAGCTCAGCCCATTGAGGAACTGGGG
>JANOLC010000014.1:0-4532 GCA_031419575.1 Burkholderiales bacterium
GCTGGGAAAATCAGAACGGCTTTGCCCCGGCCCCGGCCACTGGTGCGTTGCGAAAACTCGACTGCATCACGCATGGCATCGACCCGAATTTCTTTGCTGGGCTTGCGCTTTTTGTCGTCAATGTCGCTCTGGGCTTTTTCGCTCAACGGCCAGTCCAGCTCCAGCATGATGGTCTCCGGCATCAGCACGCACAGGTCGGCATGGGTGCGCACGTCGATAGCGTGGCAACTACCGCACGCACCGCAAGCCCCGGCGGCGGTGGGGTGATCGCACAACCAGGCCCGCACCATGCCCAGCCCTAAGCGGTATTGCCCCAGGCCGGACGGCCCGGCCAGCAACCAGGCGTGACCTTGTTGCTTTAGCAGGGTGCCCAGTTGTTGGGTGATCCAGACGGGTGCCGGCGGTTGGATGGCGGTAGCGGCTGTAGTTGGCGGCGGCGGCGTGGCAGATTCGCTCAAGTCGGGCCTCCATTGGCGGCCACCATGATGGCTAGCCACCCCCGGCGCACCATGGCGCTGGTGATTTGTTGCCACACTTTATGACGGCTCAGGGCCGCGTCTATGCGCACAAACCGGTTCGGCGATTGGGCCGCCCGGTCAGCATAGCCTTGGGCCACCAAGCGGAAAAATTCAAGCGGCTGCGCTTCAAACTTGTCGGGCACGCGGGCCGTGCTCAGGCGTTCGGCGGCAACCTCCGGGGTCAGGTCAAACCACACCGTCATGTTAGGTTGGCGCATTAAATCGCCCCCCAGTCCCCGTCCTCCTTGAACCCATTGCTCTAAAGTTGATAGCATGCCCAGGTCAAATCCACGCCCACCGCCCTGGTAGGCAAAGGTGGCATCGGTGAACCGGTCGCTAATAACGACCTCGCCTTTTTCTAGCGCCGGTTCAATGACCTGCTCCAAATGATCGCGCCGCGCGGCGAATACCAGCAAGGCCTCGGTCATGGCGTCCATGGGATCATTCAGGACGATGGCTCGCAGCTTTTCGGCCAAGGGCGTGCCACCGGGCTCGCGTGTGAGGGTGACTGCCCTGCCCTGCGCTTTGAAGGCGTTGGCCAAGCCTTCAATGTGGGACGACTTGCCCGCTCCGTCGATGCCTTCAAAACTGATGAAAAGTCCGCTCATGATTTTGTTGATTTACCAGGCAATCTACTGCCCGCGCTGGAATTTATTGACGGCCCGATTGTGCTCTTCCAGGCTGGCGCTGAACTGGCTGGTGCCGTCGCCACGCGCCACGAAATACAGCGCTTTGGTGGGTGCGGGTTGCACGGCTGCCAGCAGAGCGGCTTTGCCGGGCATGGCGATGGGCGTGGGGGGTAAACCGGCGCGGGTGTAAGTGTTCCAGGGCGTGTCAGTATGCAGGTCTTTGCGACGCAGGTTGCCGTCAAACTGGTCACCCATACCGTAGATGACCGTGGGGTCAGTTTGCAACAACATGCCTATTTTCAAGCGGTTGGTGAAGACCCCGGCAATCAGCGGGCGGTCGCTGCCCCGGCCGGTTTCTTTTTCCACAATGCTGGCCAGGGTCAGCAGCTGCTCGGGCGACTTCAACGGGGAATTGGCCGCGCGAAGCTGCCAGGCTGCTTCCAGCTTTTTATCCATGGCCCGCATCGCGCGTTTGAGCACCGCCAAATCGCTGGAGCCTTTGGCATAGGTGTACGTGTCGGGGAAGAAGCGGCCCTCGGGCGCCACGCCGGGTTTTGCGAGCTGTTGCATGATCAAATCGCCCTCAAGTCCCCGTGTATCGGACTTAAGTTGCTCTGCTTTTGATAGTGCCGTGCGAACTTGGGTAAACGTCCAGCCCTCTACCAAAGTGACCGAACGCAGGGCTTCTTCGCCACGCACCAGCTTATTCAATAGGCGGTAGGGCGTGGTGCCTGCCTCAATCTCATAGCTACCGGCTTTGATGAGCCGGTCTTTGCCCGAGAGGCGAAACCACCAGTACAAGGCTGCGGGCTGGGTTCGCACGCCCGCGTCCACAGCGGCTTGCGCCACGCCGCGCACCGAGGTGCCGGGCTCAATGGATAAGTCCACCACGCCACCGCTCGCTCCACCGGTAACGTCATTGCCCGTCCCCAGATCCAGCGGCTGAACCAGCCACCAGCCTGCGCCTCCTCCCGCCACGGCTGCCACCAAAGTCGCCACCCACATCATAAAAAACAGAAAACGTCGCACAGCCCTGCTACTCCAAAGATTTGAACGATTGATGATAATTGACCGCATGAACTCCCCTGTGCCTGCCTCCCCCAATCCATCAATCACCACACCAATCTCTGTGGACTTACCTCATCCACTGGACGGTATGGCCCCTCTAACCCATCTGGGCGTGATTCGTGTGGCGGGCGTGGATGCCGCCAGCTTTTTGCAAGGTCAGCTGACGCAAGACTTTGTGCTGCTGGGGCAGGATCAAGCGCGTCTGGCCGCTTTTTGCTCGGCCAAAGGGCGCATGCAGGCCAGCTTTATCGGGTTCAAACGGCCTGTCAGTGCAGCGGTTGATGGTCAACCTGATACTCAAATTACCCAGACTAATTCGGTGCCTGAGATTTTGCTGATCTGTAGCCGCGATATTTTGGCTGCCACGCTCAAGCGCTTGTCTATGTTTGTGATGCGGGCCAAAGTCAAGCTGACCGATGCCACGGACGAATTTCAGTTGTTAGGTCTGGCAGGATGCGCTCTTAAAACCATAGCTAACAATGACCATTTGACGGGGACTACCCTTCATTTTGGCGCTGAAACTCTGGTTTTTTTGCATCCAGCCGATAGTGTGGCGCGCGCGCTGTGGGTGGCCCCGCTGGGCGTGGCGATTCCCGACAGCCAAGCCATGAGCCTGGCCTTATGGCAGTGGGGCGAGGTGCGCAGCGGCATTGCCACCATTACCGCTCCCATAGTCGATGCGTTTGTGCCGCAAATGCTGAATTACGAATCCGTAGGTGGGGTGAACTTCAAAAAAGGCTGCTACCCCGGCCAGGAGGTGGTGGCGCGCAGCCAGTTCAGGGGCACGCTCAAGCGCCGGGCCTATCTGGTGCACTGCGATAGGCCTTTGGTGGCAGGTGATGAGGTGTTCGGCACCGCTGACGCCGAGCAAGCCTGCGGCACGGTGGCGCAAGCGGCCGCATGTCCAGCCGGTGGTTTTGACGCGCTGGTGTCCATGCAAGTGAGCGCAGCGCTGGCGGGAGGGCTGACCCTGGGCTCGGCTAGCGGCGCAGCCCTGCAGATGCTGGCCTTGCCGTACCCGCTGCTAGACGATATTTAACCCATTCAGCAGGTGTCTGAACTTCCGTTTATCAGCCCAAGCGGCGGTTCATTTCGATGTGCGAAATGCCCGCTTCCTCAAACGGCGTACCGATAGGTGCAAACCCGAGCTTGGTATAAAACCCCTGCGCACTTTGCTGGGCATGCAGGCGCACCTCGGTATCACCGCGCTGAATGGCTGCATTCATTAAAGCCAGCACGACATCGCGGCCTTGGTTGCTGCCCCGCAAACTGCGGTGGACGGCCATGCGGCCAATGCGTGCCACACCGGGTTCGTTATCCGATGAGACCAAAAGCCGCCCCGTGGCCACCGGCAAGCCCAAGCGGTTGGTGGCCAGCGCATGCAGGGCTGTGTGGTCGGCCTCGTCCCACTCCATGTCCAGCGGAACGCGCTGCTCTTGCAAAAAGACGTCGGTGCGGACTTGTCGGGCACCCATCGACAGCTCCGACCAAGCGCCCAGCGTGATGGGAGCCATGGTCTGCCCAGCTTCAAACCCCATAAAAATGTCGCGCAGTACTTGCGGCACGGGCTTTGACTTTTGCGTGGCCGGGTCGGCAAACACGTACAGCAACTCGCCCGTTACCCGCAGCTCATTCCCCCGGAAAATGCCGCCCCGGAAGTCAAGCGACGAGGTGCCAATGCGCGCGCACGCCAGGCCCACGTCCAGCGTGTCATCGCAGCGGGCGGACGCGTTGAACTCGACCGTAGCCTTCTTCACGAACACCTCGCCGCCCAGCAGGTGCATGGACGCCTCGTACGGCAGTCGCACCGCACGCCAGTAGTCCGTCATGGCAGTGTCCAGGTACATCAGGTAGTGGGCGTTGAACACGATTTTCTGCATGTCCACTTCGGCCCAGCGCACTTGCAGGCGGTGAAACAGACGGAAATCGCTGCGGGCCGAGAAGTGAGGTGGTGCTGAAAGATTGGGTGTAATCGTCATTGTGTAGTCTCTGCGGCCCATTGCGGGAGTGATTCAAACCGCCAATAGCGGGTACAGCGGATATCGCGGATACCGCGGGTAGATTCATGCAAGGTTGGTGAGTTAATGCCCCCTTGATTGTGCAGGCTGGACGATCCGGCTTTCACTGCGTTTGCACGGTGGCGCCAAAACCGTTAAAACTGCACAGCGAGCCGTCACAAAGCACCGTTAAACTTAACTTATTGCATTCTTCAACACAGTGAGAGGTCCCTATGTCGAACTTCGCGCTTAACCCATATGCCGTGCCCCGTGCTTTGTGTCATCTGCTTCGTGGGGCCGTGGCCAGCCTGCTAGTTTGT
>JANOLC010000015.1:0-5699 GCA_031419575.1 Burkholderiales bacterium
GTCACCCGCCAATCAAGCTCGCGCCACCACGCGGCCACCCTTGACGCATTGGCCATGATGGCCGCAATCGCCATGATGGGCACCGCCTCACGCGGGCCGAACACCAGCACCAGCGCCGGCATGAGCATGATGGATGTACCAAACCCGACGATGCCGCCGACCGTGCCGGCCACCAAGCCCAGGAGCAAAACCAGTGCGAAATCCATGGTGACAGCAATCAGCCAGTTTGAAGGAGTACTACCAATTAAATAGCAAACTATTGATGATTGACGGGGACTTCAAGCCTATTTGACTCCTATTTCCCGTTAATGGCGAGCAATTCGACCTCAAACAGCAATGTGGCATTCGGCGGAATCACGCCACCTGCGCCGCGCTCACCGTAAGCGATGGCGGCCGGACAGGTCAGCTTGGCTTTGCCGCCCACCTTCATGCGTTGCACGCCTTCCGTCCAGCACTTGATCACGCCGTTCAATGGGAACTCAATGGCTTCATTGCGTTTGTATGAACTGTCAAATTCCTTTCCGTCCGGGAACGTGCCCCGGTAGTGCACCTTCACCTTGTCGCTGGCCGTGGGGCTGGCACCGGCGCCCTCTTTCAGCGAGCGGTAAACCAGACCACTGGGGGTCACAACGGCCCCTTCCTCTCTCGCTGCAGCAGCGGTGACCGGGTTGGCTGCCGTCTGGGCGACTGCGGTGCCGGCGGCAAACAATGTGACGGAAAGCATCAAGGCATGGGTCAGTGAAGTGAAGCGGGTGCAGTGGGTGACGAAGGTAGGGGGTTGATGATTCATAAAAAACCTTTTTGATAATGGGAAGATGCGGTGCGGGGCGTGATTGTCGCAGTGGCTCACTAGTAGAGGAGAATAGTGTGTCAAGTCCCCGTCAACTATCAATAGTTCGCTATTTTTTTAATAGTGTAAGTTTTCTCCTCTTATCTCTTTGAAGGAACCCTCAAATCATGACGACGTATGACTTTGACCTGCTGGTGGTTGGTGGTGGCAGCGGCGGTGTGCGCGCGGCACGTATGGCGGCGCAGCGGGGCGCACGGGTGGCGTTGGTGGAGGCGGGCGGCACGGCCATGCTGGGCGGCACCTGCGTCAACATGGGCTGCATTCCCAAAAAGCTGTATTCCTACGCTGCGCACTACCATGAGGCGTTTGAAGAATCTCACGGCTTTGGCTGGGAGGGCGAAGCCCCCAAGCTCAACTGGGCCACGCTCAAGGCCAACCGCAAAAAGGAAATTTCGCGCCTCAACGGCATCTACCTGCAACTGCTGACCCACGCGGGCGTGAAGGTCATCAATGGCTTTGCCCGGTTGGTCGGGGCCCATGAGGTGGAAGTTGACGTGGCGGGTGATGGCGTGAGTGGCAGCACGCCACAACGCTTTAGTGGCCAGCACATTTTGCTGGCCACCGGCGGCACGCCTCATGTGCCGCACATGACGGGCCGTGAGCACGTGCTCACCTCCAATGACATGTTTGACCTGGACCCGTTCCCCAAACGTCTGCTGGTGGTGGGGGGCGGCTACATCGCCTGCGAATTTGCGTCCATCTTTAACGGCCTGGGATCCCAAGTCACGCAACTTTATCGGGGCGAACAGGTGCTGCGCGGGTTTGATGACGAGGTACGTCATTTTGTCGCCACCGAGATGCGCAAGACCGGCATTGACCTGCGCCTGAACGCCGATGTCGTTGCGGTGCATCGCACGCCCGACGGCCTGGTGGTGAGCCTGGGTGGCGGCGAATCTGTCACGGTGGACGCCGTGCTGTACGCCACAGGCAGAATTCCGCTGGTCAAGGGGCTTGGGTTGGAGGCGCTGGGGGTCGAACAGGGTGCAGAGGGGGCGATAGTCGTCAACGACGGCTACCAGACCAACGTGCCGTCCATCTACGCACTCGGCGATGTGACCGCCCGGGTGCAACTGACCCCTGTGGCGCTGGGGGAGGCCATGGTGCTGGTGGATTACCTCTTTGGGCCGCAAGCGGGCAAAGCCAAACGCAGCATGAGTTACGAATTCATTCCAACCGCCGTCTTCACCCACCCCAACATCGGCACCGTGGGCCATTCAGAAGCGCGGGCGCGCCAAATGTTTGGCAAGGTCACGATTTTCAAAAGCGAGTTCAAGGCTCTCAAGCACACCTTGAGCGGCAGCACCGAACGTACGTTGATGAAGCTTATTGTCGAAGACGCTACCGACCGCGTGGTGGGCCTGCACATGGTCGGGCCGGATGCGGGTGAGGTGGTGCAGGGCTTTGCCGTGGCCATGAAGGCTGGTGCCACCAAGGCGATTTTTGATTCAACGATTGGCATCCACCCCACGGCGGCGGAAGAGTTTGTGACGATGCGCACTCATACACAATAGAACCCATGCCCTACCTCCCGCCCTTTATCGCTCCCTCCCGCTTCACCGACCCCGCCGCCGCCCTGGTCAAGGCGCGTGAGATTTACGACACCAGCATTGCCCACTTGCGCGAAGCCATGCAGCGCTTTGTGGCGGGCGATGCCTTGCCCGGCCATGTGCGGGCGTGTTACCCGTTTGTGCGCGTGCAGACCGATACTGTGGCGCGGCTGGGTGATGTGGAGTCGGCCAGTTTGAGCTTCGGTTTTGTTGCCGGGCCGGGCCGGTTTGAGACGACGCTGACAAGGCCTGACCTGTACGCCGAGTACTACTCTGAGCAGTTCCGCCTGCTGCTGGAAAACCACCAGGTAGAGCTGGAGGTAGGAACCAGCACGCAGCCCATTCCCGTGCACTTTTCATTTGCAGAGCATGACCACATTGAAGGTGCCTTGAGTGTCGAGCGCCGCCAGCTGATGCGCGATGTGTTTGACCTGCCCGATTTGGCCGCCATGGACGACGGCATCGCCAATGGCACCTATCAGCCACGCCCTGGCGATGCGCAACCGCTGTCGTTGTTCACCGCACCGCGAGTGGACTATTCGCTGCACCGCTTGCGCCACTACACCGGCACGGCACCTGAGAATTTTCAAAACTTTGTGCTGTTCACCAACTACCAGTTTTATATTGACGAGTTCGTGCGCTTGGGCCACGAGGCAATGAGCGATGTGAGCAGCGAATACGTCGCCTTTATTGAACCCGGCAACGTGGTAACGCGTCGCGTGGGGTTGCCAGTGCATGCGGGGGACGAGTTGGGGAAGGCGCCGCCTCGCCTGCCGCAAATGCCCGGCTACCACCTGATTCGTGCCGACCGTAGCGGCATCACCATGGTCAACATTGGTGTTGGCCCGGCCAATGCCAAAACCATCACTGACCACATCGCGGTGTTGCGCCCGCACGCGTGGATCATGCTGGGCCACTGCGCGGGCTTGCGTAACACGCAGCAACTGGGTGATTACGTGTTGGCCCACGGCTATGTGCGTGAAGACCACGTGCTGGACGAAGAACTGCCGTTGTGGGTGCCCATCCCGGCGCTGGCTGAAATTCAGGTGGCGCTGGAGGCGGCGGTGTGCGATGTCACGCAAATGAGCGGGTCAGAGCTCAAACGTATTATGCGTACTGGCACCGTGGCCAGTACCGACAACCGCAACTGGGAGCTGCTGCCCGACAACGGCCCGCAACGCCGCTTCAGCCAGAGCCGCGCGGTGGCGCTGGACATGGAAAGTGCCACCATCGCCGCCAATGGCTTTCGTTTTCGCGTGCCCTACGGCACCCTGCTGTGCGTGAGCGACAAGCCCTTGCACGGTGAGATCAAGCTGCCAGGTATGGCCAACCACTTTTACCGTGAGCGGGTAGACCAGCATCTGCGCATTGGCATCCGCGCGGTGGAGTTGCTGCGCGAGCAAGGCATCAACCAATTACATAGCCGCAAGCTGCGCAGTTTTGCCGAGGTGGCGTTCCAGTAATGAACGCTTTGCCGCTGGATGTCACCACCTTGCTGGTGGTGAACTCGGTCAACTTGCTGTCGATCGCCTGCACGATGTGGTTGATCATTGGGCGCGAGGTAAGCCCCGCGGTCATCAACGCACAAGTGTCACTGTTTGTGCAGGCATTGGGTTGGATGGTCATCATCGCGTCTGGTTTTTGGCGCGACGAGTGGGCGGACTGGGTGTTGTCTACCCTGTCGGTGGGGCTGACCAGCCTGGGGCAGTGGCTGATGTTCCTGGCCTTGCGCGGTTGGCTTGGGCCGCGGCCCCGGCTCGGCTGGATGCGCCTGTTGGTGCTTGTCACACCCATTGCATATGCGTTTAGTTTTTCCAGCTACCCGGCGCGCGTGGGCATTGCCAATGGCCTGCTGGCTTTGCAGTTGTTACTGTTGGCTTTGGCCACACTGGCCCCCACCACGCAACTGGGTGGGCGCTGGCGGTGGGTGATTTTTGCCTGTGCCATCACCATGTCAATGTTCACCCTGGCGCGCGGTGTGATGGGGGCATTCTTTACCGACTCGTACCCCAATTTTGCCGCCCCGCACCCCGTCAACGTGCTGGCCATGTTGGCGGCCAACGTGGCGCTGGTGTTGGGTGGCCTGGCGGTCATGGCCGCATGGCGTGAAGAGGCCGATGTGCAGTTGCGCCGCCAGCCCTATACCGACGGGCTCACTGGTTTGGTCAACCGCTACGGCTGGGAGGTGCAGGCCCGGACGCTATTCGGCCAGGCGACCCGGCACAACCTGCCACTCACCTTGATGACGTTTCAGCTGGATGGCTTCAGCGACATTAACCACCACCACAGCCATGCCACAGGCGACCGCGTGCTCAAGCTGTTGGCGGGTTTGCTCACTGAGAACGAGGGCAGCATTGATCTCGCAGCGCGCACGCGGGGGGACGAATTCTCGGTGCTGCTGTTGCAGACGGACATCACTACGTCGGTGCAGTTTTACGAACGCTTGAGCCAAACCTTCAAGCAAGCCTGCCAACAGCAACTTGACTTGTGCGCAACCTTCAGTGCCGGGCTGGCCGCGTTGGCCCCTACCGACGCCACGTTGGCCCAACTGCAGGTGCGGGCTGACCGCGCGTTACAAGTTGCGCGGCGTGGTCATGCCGATCAGCTGGAGGTGGCTACCGGCAGTGGCGAGCTCCGTTGAATGGTAGCTACCCGCCACGCGAAATAGTGCCTAGCCCAGCAGCTGGTGAATCTGAGCGTACTGCAGCAGCATGATAGTTTTGCCATCGCAAATCTGACCGTTGTCGATCATGGCCAGCGCAGCGGGCAATGTGATCTCCAGTACCTCGATGTCCTCGCCCTCATGCAGGTGGCCACCGCCGTCCGACACCTTGTCTTTTGCACTGTATTCGCCCACAAAAAAGTAAACCCGCTCGGTGACGGAGCCAGGGCTCATGTACGCCTCAAACACCTTGCGGACGTGATCGATTTTGTAGCCGGTTTCTTCTTCGGTTTCGCGCTTGATGCAGGTCGCCGGGTCGTCCTGGTCCAGCATGCCGGCGCAGGCCTCAATCAACATGCCATCCGGCGTGCCATTTACAAATGCGGGGAAGCGAAACTGCTGCGTCAAGATGACCGTCTGTTGCGCCGGGTTGTACAACAGAATGGTTGCACCATTGCCGCGGTCGTAAGTTTCACGCTGCTGGCGCTGCCAGGTGCCATCGCGACGCAACAGCTCGAAGGTAGTGGCTTTCAACAGAGTCCAGCCTTTGTTGATGACTTTTTCTTCCAGAATGCGAACCGTGGAGGTCATAGGTCAATGGCGGCGGGTGCAGGTTGGGTTGACATGAAAACCTCCAGCG
>JANOLC010000016.1:0-3901 GCA_031419575.1 Burkholderiales bacterium
TCGGGCAAGCGTGTGATCAACCTGCGCCATGTGCGCGCGCTGGCGGAGCGCTTTGGGGTGGGGATTGAAGTGTTTGCGAGTTAAAAACGGGTTGTTTGCGGATTTCTCTGAATTTGCATAAAAAGCAGGCCATTGCCGCTCCAGCGTAGGGCAAGAGCATCACCTCACTTGCGCCTGAAGCTTGGTGACAAAAGGCACACATCTACGTAGAATTTGACGATGAAACCTTTTCGATGGAACGCCGAAAAAAACGAATTGCTGAAGCTATCTCGCGGCATATCTTTCGAGGGCATCGTCGTAGCAGTGGAGTCTGATGGATTGCTTGATATTGTTGAACACCCCAACGCGGTGAAATATCCAAACCAGCGGGTGCTTGTCGTCTCGATTGACGGCTACGTTTATTTGGCTCCTTTTGTTGAAGAAGCTGATTATTTTTTTCTCAAAACCGTGATCCCGAGCCGCAAGGCAACGCGGGACTATTTGCAGCAAGGTGAACCTCATGCCAAACGTTGATGCCTATGAGCGGGAAGTGTTGTCTGCCTTCGAGAAAGGCAGTCTCAAGTCCGTCGCTACAAAAACTGAACTGGAAAAGTTCAGGGCGGCTGCGAGGGCCACCGCCGTGAAGGATCGCCGCGTGAACATTCGCCTGTCGTCTATAGACCTCAGCGATATTCAGGTCAAAGCGCTTGAGGAGGGAATGCCGTACCAGACCCTGATCGCGAGTGTGCTTCACAAATACGTGAGCGGCCGCCTTGTTGAAAAAACGGGGCTAGCAACGGGTCAACCAGCAAAGACCACTCAGAAGAGCGCGGCCGGTTCGCGCCAAGGCTAAGGATTTGTGGCCGCCAACCGAGTCAGATGAGACGGGGTGCCCATGAAGCCGTTTGCCAGCCCAGAAGTTGAAGCAAAGTTCAACACTTACCCACCCAAAGTGCGCGCGAAACTTCTGGCGCTCAGAGAACTGGTCTTCCAGACGGCGGCCACATCTGTTGGCGTTGGCGACATCGAAGAGTCGCTGAAATGGGGCGAACCGGCCTACCTCACCAAAAACAAAAGTGGCAGCACGATCCGGATGGACTGGAAGCAAAAAGACCCCGATCACTACGCGATGTATTTCAACTGCCAGACCAACCTGGTCGAAACATTCCGAACCCTGTTTCCTAACGACTTCAAGTTCGAGGGCAACAGAGCACTGGTGTTTTCACTGAAAGACAAAATACCGCGCGACACCCTGGCCCTGTGCATCAACGCATCGCTTACTTATCACTTGAACAAGAGAGATTAAGAGGGATCGAAGGCATCCATCCTTTTCACCCGGATATAACTTGCCAATAAATTTAATCCGGATATAATTTGATTTTTATATTTCATCCGGGTATTTATATGGCATTTCTCAATACACCGTGCACCGCCTTTGAAGGCAGCCGGTGTATCGCTTCAGGCGAACTCAAAGACGTGGCGTTGGCGGCCAAACTGGCTATGGATGGCGAAGCGGCCAATCTCACACCACCGCCGGTTTTGATCTTCAACGATGCCACCAGCGAGGTGATCGAAATGGACTGGCGCGGCACGGCAGACCAATTCGCGGCACGTTTGGCCGCACTACCGGTAGCCCCCGCCACCGCCTCGACAGGCGACGAGGACGACGCCAGCGCGGCTCCCCGTGGCCCCGGCCGCCCCAAGCTGGGCGTGGTGCCGCGTGAAGTGACCCTGCTGCCGCGCCACTGGGAGTGGCTGGCCACGCAGCCAGGCGGCGCGTCGGTGGCGCTGCGCAAGCTGGTGGAGGTGGCGCGGCGCGCGTCCGAGGTGAAAGACCGGGTGCGCCAGGCCAGTGCGGTGGGCTACAAATTCATGTCCACCATGGCCGGGCATGAGGTGGGCTTTGAGGAGGCCAGCCGCGCGCTGTTTGCTGGGGACCAGGCCGGGTTTGAAGCCCTCATTGCGAACTGGCCAGCTGATGTGCAGTCTCATTTGAAAAAACTGCTGGCTGACGCGTTTTGGGCATGAATCAGGGCACAACACCATGACGTCAACAACCAAAACCACAACAACTTCGCCATCGCAACCTCCCGTTTTATGGAAGGTCTACGCGACTTTTCTGGGGCCGATGATTGTCAGCAATATCCTGCAGGCGCTGTCCGGCACGGTCAACAACATTTACCTCGGGCAGATGCTGGGCGTGAGCGCCATGGCCTCGGTGTCGGCGTTCTTTCCGGTGCTGTTCTTTTTGATCGCTTTCATGATCGGTCTGGGCTCGGGCGCGGCGGTGTTGATCGGGCAGGCCTGGGGCGCGAAAGAGCCGGAGCGCGTCAAGGCGATTGCGGGCACCACCCTGACCGTGGGCATCTGCGCCGGCCTGGTGGTCGCCCTGTTTGGCGGCGCGTTCACCGAGCCTATGCTGCGCGCTTTGGGCACACCAGCGGACATTCTGCCCGGCGCCACCGAATACGCCCGCATCATGCTGATCGCCGCGCCCTGCGTGTTCACGTTTCTGCTGGTCACGTCCATGTTGCGCGGTGTGGGTGACACCACCACGCCGCTGCGCACGCTGCTGATTTCCACCGCCGTCAGCCTGTTGGTCACCCCTGCGCTGATCCGTGGCTGGGTGGGGCTGCCACAGATGGGGGTAGCCAGTGGTGCGTATGCGGCGGGTGTGGGCTTTCTCGTCGCCATGGCCTGGACGGCCTGGTACCTGCTGCAAAAGAAGGACGGGCGGGCCCACCCGCTCGCCCCCGATGCCAGCTTTGTGAAACACCTGCGCATTGACGGCATCATTCTGCGCAAGGTGCTCAAAATCGGGCTGCCCACCGGGCTGTCGATGATCACCATTTCGATTGCCGAAATTGCCGTGCTGTTTCTGGTGAACCGCTACGGCTCGCAGGCCACCGCCGCTTATGGCGCGGTAAACCAGATCGTGTCTTACGTGCAGTTCCCGGCGATCTCGATTGCCATCACTGCGTCTATCCTCGGTGCCCAGGCCATTGGCGCGGGCCGGGGCCACACGCTGGGCAAAATCGCACAGACTGGTATTGCCATGAACGTGGTGCTGACGGGCTCACTGGTGGTGCTGGGCTACATCTTTTCGCGCAGTATTCTGGGCCTGTTCATTACCGATCCCGCCGTGGTGGAACTGGCGCAGGGCCTGCTCCACATCATGCTGTGGAGCAGCGTGATCATGGGTATGTCCATGGTGCTGTCAGGCCTGATGCGCGCCAGCGGTGCCGTGCTGGTGCCCACTGTGCTGACCATGCTGGCGATTGGCGGCATTGAGGTGCCGGTGGCCTGGGTGTTGAGCCAACACTACGGGCTGGACGGCATCTGGGCGTCGTACCCGGTTGCGTTTCTGTGCATGCTGGCGATGCAGACCACGTATTACAGGCTGGTGTGGCGCAAGAAGCCGATTCGCAGGTTGTGAGGTCGCTACACAGCTTCAAGTCAGCAACGCCACGGCCCAGGAAAACGTCAAAAACGAAGCCACCGTCGTCACCAGAATAATGCGCGCAATGCGGCCGTTGTCGGCCCCAAAACGCTCGGCCAGCATGGACACGTTGCTAGCGCTGGGGAGGGCAGCGACCAGCACGACCACGGTGAGTGCGAATCGGCTCAGGGGCACGCCCAGCGCGATGGCGGCGGCACCGACCAGTAACACCAACAGCGGGTGCAGCAGCAGCTTCAGCACCGCCATGGGCAGGTAGTCCCGCAGCGGCAGCGGCGGGGCATGGCCCTGTGCCGCCAGCATTTGCGAGCGGGCCAGCACCGCACCAATGGTGAACAACGCCACGGGGGACGCAGCATCGGCCAGCATGCCCAGCGTTTGGCCCACGGGCTTGGGCAGTTCCAGGTTGATGGCCGACGACACCGCGCCCAGCAAAATCGCCCAGGGCATGGGGTTGGCAGCAGC
>JANOLC010000017.1:0-10549 GCA_031419575.1 Burkholderiales bacterium
TAAATTCATAGCGCCGAGCGTGGGGTGTAGACAAAGCGGCCAACCCGGCGGGTGGCGGAGTTGCCCACGATGACCACGGTGCGCATGTCGGCCATCTCAGAGGTGGCTTCTGCCAGGCGGATGGTCAATAACTTTTCCTCCGGCGTGCTTACGGCGCGGGCGAAGGTGATGAGCCGGTCTGGCCCGCAGGTTTCACGCAATATCTCCAGCACGCGGCCAAAGGTGTGCGGTCGGCTGGCGGAGCGGGGGTTGTAGAACGCCATCGCAAAGTCAGCCCCGGCGGCAGCGCGCACGCGGGCTTCGATCAGCTCTGCGGGCTTGAGGTTGTCGCTGAGGTTGATGGCGCAGAAGTCGTGCCCCAGCGGCGCACCGGCTTTAGCGGCCGCGGCCAGCATGGCGGTGATGCCGGGTAGTACGCGGATATCCAGCGTCTGCCAGTCCGGGCGGCCTTCCAGCGCTTCGAACACCGCAGCAGCCATGGCAAACACGCCCGGGTCGCCAGATGAGACGATGACGACTTGGCGGCCCTCGGAGGCCATTTGCAGCGCAGCGCGGGCGCGGTCCAATTCCACCCGGTTGTCAGACGCATGCAGCGTCAGGCCGGGGCGGGGCGTAATGCGCGCGACGTAGGGGATGTAGCCCACGATGTCGCTTGCGGCATCTATAGCGACGGTGGCCTCGGGCGTGACCAATTGCACGTCGCCAGGGCCCAAGCCTGCGATGCACAGCCAACCCGTCATTCCTGTCCCTCGGGGCGGCGACCGTGGCCATGCACCAGCACGATAGCGAAGTAGGGGCAGTCGCTGCCATCCACCTCCGACAGCGGCACGACGCGCTCGCCCGGCATGGTGCCGCGCTCGACCAGCCAAGCCTGATCCAACCGTCCGGCGGCGGCCAGTGCGCTGCGCACGCGGGGCAGGTTACGGCCGGTTTTCATAATCACCAACGCATCCGCAGACTGCATGTGGCGCAGCAGTTCGGCTTCGGGCAGTGTGCCCATCAGTACCACCAGCACATCGTCGCCCCAGGTGATGGGCGTACCGGTGGCCGTCCAGCAGCCCACCATGCCGGGAATACCCGGAATCACTTCCACTGTGGCGCGGCCCTGCAAGCGGGTGTAGAGGTGCATGAACGAGCCGTAGAAAAACGGATCGCCTTCGCACAGCACCAGCACGTCTTGGGTTCGGGCCAGTTCGGCTAGCTGGTTAGCCCAGTCGTCATAGAACGTGGCCAGGCAGTGGATGTACTCGGGGCTGTCGAACGGCAGTTCGGTGGTTACCGGGTATTCCATCGCGTACTCGACCACATCGGGTGCCAACATACCGTCTACGATGCGCCGGGCCTGGCCAGGGCGACCTTTTTTCCGAAAGTAGGCTATGTGGCGGGCGGCACGAATGGCGCGGTCGGAGCGAACGCTCATCAAGTCGGGGTCGCCGGGGCCTAAACCGGCGCAGAGGATACGGCCCATCAGATTTCCCTCCGGCTGGCCAGTGCGTTCACCGCCGCCACGGTGATGGCGCTGCCGCCCAGGCGGCCCTGTACCACCATGGCGGGGGCGGGCGAGTCGGCCATCAGGACGGCTTTGGATTCGGCGGCGCCCACAAAGCCCACCGGGCAGCCGATGATGGCCGCAGGGCGCGGGCAGTCGGGATCTTGCAGCATGTTCAACAGGTGGAACAGCGCGGTAGGTGCATTGCCGATGGCGACCACAGCGCCCGCCAAATGAGGGCGCCAGAGTTCCAGCGCAGCAGCGCTGCGGGTGGTGCCCATGCGCTGGGCCAGCTCGCGCACGTTGGGGTCTTGCAGGGTACAGATGATGGCGTTGTCGGCAGGCATGCGGGTGCGGGTGATGCCTTCGCTCACCATGCGCACGTCGCACAGGATGGGGGCACCGGCCTCCAGCGCAGCGCGAGCGGCGGCAGCCATGCCCTTAGAAAAACGCACATGGGCTTCCAGCCCGACCATGCCAGTGGCGTGGATCATGCGGACGACGGTCATTTCTTCGACGGGATCGAACCTGGCTAGGTCGGCTTCTTGGCGGATGATGGCGAAAGACTGGCGGTAGATGGTGTTGCCATCTGTCTCATACGTGTGGCGCATGCTGTCGTTGTTCTAGGTGGGTGGCAATGGCCGCCGGGCTCAACCCGTACTCATCAGGCGATGATGCGGCTGTGCCATGTTCAATAAAGTTGTAGCCTGCGGCTGAAGCAACCAATGTGAGTGTAGCGCCGGGGTGGGCGCAGCCCTTGGTGCAGCCGGAGACATGCAAGCTGCGCCCAGGCGGCACCAGCGGTGCAAGTGTTCTGGCCAATGGCCTGGTGGCTGCCAATGCCTGCGTGCAACCCGGTGCACCCGTGCAAGCCGTCACCCGCAACCGGACATCATCCGCACGGGTGATGACATCGGACAGGGCTGAGGGTGCAGCGACGGCAGAGATATCGGGCAACCCTTCAATGCCTTCAAGCAATACGCTACGCCACGGAGTCAGCCGCAACGGAGCGAGTTCTGCCAATGCCGCCAGGGTTTGCACCTGGAGTTGACCAAACTCAAAACCAACAACACAGCCTTGCGGCACCCGGCCCAAAGGTGGCTTCACGGAGGCCCCAACAGGTACCACCGTCGTGCTGTAGCGGCCTGGAATTGGGGTTTTGGACAGCAGGGTGGCCATGCGCCCACGCCCGACTTGGACTCCACCTGCGTCTACGAACCATTGCGCCATGCTGAGTGCAAGGGGCACAATCTCGTTAGCGCTGGCTTGTGCGCCCGTGTGACTGGTGTCGGCGTAGACTAAAAAACTGTCAGCGCTGCGTTCAATACGAATGTCAGCAGAACAGCTACGTAATACCGGGGTTGCGCCACAGTCCAGGGCAAAACCGAATTTTCCGGGCAAGGCGGGCGCATCTAACTGCGCCAGTGCAAGCGACAGCGCACCTGCCATGTCCGCCGTGCCGTCTCCTTCTTGCCAGAAAGGTGACAACAACAGGTTTCGGCGGGACTCCACCTCTATGCTGGGGTCAGTGAGTCCTAGGGACCGCAGGCCTTCTGTGAGTGCCGAGTGGTCTGCTTCGGCAATGCCGCGCAGTTGCAGATTGGCCCGACCCGTGATGTCCAGTGCCGGCAAAGCATAACGCGCGGCAAGAATAGCAATGCCCCGAGCCTGTACTTGGGTCAAACGACCGCAGGGCGGGCGAATACGCACGACCAACCCATCGCCCGACGGCATGGGACGCAATGCACCTGGGCACCAGCCCTGAATGCGCGGGGCGCTTGAAAGGTGCAGTTCAGGAGGCATGTGCGGACGAATACGGCAAAGTAAAAATAGCAGTCGAGGTAAGCCTTTGAGTATCTCACTATCAATCTTCGGGAAAACGCGCACTAATGCAATCACAATTCACGCATGCATGAAATAGTCAAACCGCAAATCGGCGATTACAAACGCCATATTCTGATCTGCCACGGCCCGCGCTGCACACAAGACGCGGTGTTTCACCCAGGACCGGAGTGTTGCGATGCCTGAGGCTTTATCGGGCTTTGTCTCCATCGTGGGCGCTGGTCCCGGCCCGGCAGACTTGATGACCCTGCGCTCGCTGGACCGGCTCCAGCGTGCCGAGGTGGTCGTGCATGACCGGCTGATTTCACCCGAGGTGCTGGCGTTGATACCGCCCGCCGCGCTACGGGTGTATGTGGGCAAGGCGCTAGGCCATCACGCGGTGCCGCAGGAGGGCATTCACGCGCTGCTTGTGTTGCATGCACGAGCAGGGCGGCGCGTGGTGCGCCTCAAAGGTGGTGACCCCTACGTGTTTGGACGGGGCGGTGAAGAGGTGCAGGCCCTTCAGGCCGAGGGTATTGCATTTGAGGTGGTTCCTGGTGTCACCGCTGCCAGCGGTTGTGCTGCCGCCGCGGGTATTCCATTGACGCATCGCGACCTGGCAGGCAGCTGTGTGTTTCTGCCCGGCCACCTGGCCGACGACGAAGCCACGCACGACTGGGCGGCGCTGGCCCGCCCCGGCCAGACCCGGGTGTTCTACATGGGCGTACAGCGCCTGGCATTGATTGCCCAGCAGCTCATCAGCCACGGCTTGTCGCCAGATACACCCGCCGCCATCGTGCGGGATGGCACTCGCCCTACGCAAACCGTGATTGCTACCAGTTTGCGTAATTTAGTACTGCGCGCGCCCGCCTATGGCCCCCAACCCGGCTTGCTAATTATTGGCGAGACGGTGCAACTAAGCCCTGATTTCCATGCCGATTGATACGCCGATTGAACCCGCTCCGTTGTGCGCGGCAGAGCAGGCCTTCTCCGCCGCTGAGCGCGCTGCCGTGTATCGCGCCATTTTCGAGCGGCGCGACATGCGTCACTTCGCCGGTGGTGCGGTGCCCCCCGAGGTTATGCGCCGCCTGCTGGTCGCCGCGCACCATGGGCCCAGCGTGGGTTTCATGCAACCTTGGCGCTTTGTGCGGGTGGTCAACCCGGCCTTGCGCGGGCAGTTGCATGCGGCAGTTGAACAAGAACGGCTGTTGACCGCCAAGGCTCTGGGCGAGCGAGAAGAAAGCTTCATGCGTTTGAAGGTCGAGGGCATCAAGGACGCGGCTGAAGTATGGGTGGTGGCGCTCGCCGATGGCCGCGAAGCCCATGTCTTTGGCCGGCGCACCTTGCCGCAGATGGATTTGGCCTCAGCCGCCTGCGCGATTCAAAACCTGTGGCTGGCCGCGCGGGTGGAGGGCCTGGGTGTGGGCTGGGTGTCCATGTTTGACCCGGCAGCCGTGGCTGCCCTGCTGAACATGCCCGCAGGTGCCGAGCCGATTGCCCTGCTGTGCATCGGGCCGGTACACGCGTTTTATGAGGAACCCATGCTGCAACAAGAGCGCTGGGCCAAGCGCAGCCCGCTGGATCCGCTGTTGTTTGAAGACACGTGGGGGCAAGCCCTGTCGAGCGGTTGAGGCGTGCGTCTGTGAGCTTGCAACGCATCCACGGAGGCACGGATTCTGCTGGCACGCCCCGGTTTGACTTTTCCACCAACAGCAATGCCTGTGGCCCTTGCCCGCAAGCGCTGCTGGCCGTTCAGCAGGCGGACGCCACGGGCTATCCCGATGCCAGCTATGTCAGGCTGCGTGAGGTGTTGGCCGCTTTTCATGGGGTGGACACGGCGCGCATTGTGCTTGCGGGCAGCGCCAGCGAATTCATTTTTCGCGTCACGGCGGCCGTGGCACAGCATGGCTGTCAACTAGGGCGCGGCCCGGCGACTGTGAGCTTTCCCCTGCACAGTTATGGCGACTACGCGCAGGCCGCTCGGGCCTGGGGGCTGTTGACCAGCGCTTCGCCTGACAGCGCTGATCTGGTCTGGGCGTGCGAGCCGTCCAGTCCGCTGGGGCAGCCCCACGCGACGTGGCCTGAATCACTGACCCAACAAGATCCCAACGGGCTCCAGCAACCTGAATCCATCGTCATCCTCGACCGGGCCTATGAGCCCCTGCGGCTGGAAGGCCGCCCCAGTTTGAGTGCCGCCCAACTCGGCCAGGTCTGGCAACTGTGGACGCCCAACAAAGCGCTGGGCCTGACTGGCATTCGCGCTGCCTACGCGATTGCGCCCCTGAATTTGACCGGTCATGCGCAGCCCGTCCTTGACGCGCTGGAGGTCATGGCCCCGTCTTGGCCGATAGGCGTTCACGGTGTGGCGCTGCTGCAAGCCTGGGTCCAGCCTGAGGCTCAGCATTGGCTGGTGAGCAGCTTGAGCAACTTGCGGGCGTGGAAGCTTGATCAAATCGCGCTGTTGCAACGCCTGGGGTGGACATGTTTACCCAGTGAGGCCAATTTTTTCTGCGCCCGGCCCGCGCAGGTTGTGGACGTGAGTCGCCTTCGAGACGCAGGCATCAAGCTGCGGGATGCTGCGTCATTTGGGTTGCCAGGTCATCTCAGACTGAGTGTGCAAGGACCAGAGGCTCAGGCAGCACTTCAGGCCTCCTTGCAAGGTATGCTTGTTTGACATGGTGCTCTTATCTGCTGTCGTCCTGATTCTGGCCCTGGCCCTCGACCGCTGGCACGGCGAGCCCCCGGTGCGTTTTCACCCTGTCGTCTGGATGGGCAACTACCTCGGTTGGGTGGGTGCGCGCATTGCACCACTGGCAGGCCCAGATCCGGTTGAAGGCCCAGATTACAAGGCATTTAGCCTTGGAGTCCTTGCCTGGTCTGCGGGGGCTGCTACTGTTTTTGTAGTGGCGTGGATTTTTCAAAATGCCTGTTTAAGGCTGCTGGATGCCGGCTGGATGGCATCTGCTATTGCCGCCGCCTTGCTGGGCCTGGCCCTCAAACCCTTGCTGGCCTGGGCCATGCTCAAAAGCGAGGTGCTGGCCGTAGAAGCAGCGCTGGGGCAGTCATTGGCTGCAGGGCGAGAGCGCCTGAGCTGGCTGGTGAGCCGCGATGTGATGGTTTTGACCGAGGCCCAGGTTCGCGAGAGCGCCATCGAGTCGCTGGCAGAAAATTTGAATGATTCGGTGATCGCCCCCATCTTCTGGTTTCTACTGCTGGGCTTGCCGGGCGCGGCACTCTACCGCTTTGCCAACACGGCCGACGCGATGTGGTGCTACCCTGGCGACTACAAGGGCCGCCACTGGCAGTGGGCGGGCAAGTGGGCTGCGCGGGTGGACGACGTGTTGTCGTGGGTGCCTGCGCGCATCACGGCGGGTCTGCTGGCGCTGGTGGCCATATCCACGGCCAGGATGTCACTTGCCACATTGCGTGTTGAGGCCGCCCGAACGCCATCACCCAATAGCGGTTGGCCCATGGCGGCGATGGCACTGGGCTTGGGGGTGTGCCTGCACAAACCAGGGGTCTACGTGCTGAATGCGCCAGGGCGGGCACCAGAGGCCGCAGATACGCTCAAAGCCATACTTTATGCATCAAAAGTGGTTCAAGTCCTCGTGGTTATTGCATTGTTAGCTATTATTTTTGTAGTGATTGGAGTGATCCGATGAAAGATGTGAGATGACCGCAAAGTGTGTCATGGTGCTAGGCACTACCAGCGGCGCTGGCAAAAGCTGGCTGACCACGGCACTGTGCCGCCACTATGCGCGCCAAGGGCTCAAGGTGGCCCCTTTTAAAGCGCAGAACATGAGCAATAACGCAAGAGTTGTAGGCCCCCACGCTCCACCGCTTCACGGGTCGCTGCCCCCCGAGGGGGCTAATTTGCCTGGGGGCGGCCCGGCGTCAAATTGGCCGAATCGAGGGGGGGAAATCGGTTCTGCCCAGTATTTCCAGGCATTGGCCGCACGCGCCGAACCCAATGTCCGCATGAACCCGCTGCTGCTCAAACCTGAGCGCGATACCCACAGCCAGGTGGTGCTGATGGGTGAGGTCAACGCGGCGCTGACCCAAATGGACTGGCGGGGCCGCAGCCACCATGTCTGGCCGGTGATTGCCGGTGCGCTGGACGAGCTCATCGCCGAAAACGATGTGGTGGTGATTGAAGGCGCGGGCTCGCCCGCCGAGATCAACTTGTCCAACAGTGACATCGTCAACATGCGGGTGGCCCTGCATGCCAATGCGGCCTGCGTGCTGGTGACCGACATCGACCGGGGCGGCGCGTTTGCCCACCTGTATGGCACCTGGGCGCTGCTGTCCGAGAACGAGCGTGGGTTGATCAAGGGTTTTGTGCTCAACAAGTTCCGGGGTGATGCCCGCTTGCTGGCTCCCGCGCCGCAGATGTTGCAAGACCTGACCGGCGTGCCGACAGTGGCGGTGCTTCCAATGTGGTGGCAACACGGCCTGCCCGAGGAGGATGGTGTTTTTGACGACAAGACCCGGTCCACCGGCTTGGTCACTAAAACCGTGGCGGTGATTGCCTACCCGCGTATCAGCAATCTGGATGAATTCCAGCCGCTCAAAAACGTGCCCGGTGTGCGCCTGCAATGGGTGCGCAGCCCGGCCGAGCTGGCGGGGTTAAGTCCGTCTGACTGGGTCATCCTGCCTGGCTCCAAGCACACCTCGGGCGACCTGGCCTGGCTGCGCAAGCAGGGGCTGGATGGGGCGATTACCCGCCACGCTGAGCAGGGCGGTGCGGTACTGGGCATTTGTGGTGGCCTTCAAATGCTGGGTGAGGCGTTGATCGACCCCCACGGTATTGACGGTAATGCCCCTGGATTGGGTCTGTTGCCGCTGGTCACGGTATTCGACGTGGATAAGACCGTACAGCACACAGTGACCACGTTTGCGATGCAGTTGGCCTCAAATCCGAACGCATGGACCGCGCTGGCGGGTGTGACGGTGCAGGGCTATGAAATTCACCATGGCCAAACGGCGCAGCACCCCGCTATGGCGCAGGCGGGTGATGTGGCGCACGAGGTCATGCCCGACGGGCTGGCTTGGGCCAAGGGCAATGTGTTGGGCTTGTACCTGCACGGGCTGTTTGAAGACCCGGCAGTGCTCAAAGCCTTGTTTGGTGCTTCAACCCCCACCTTGGAATCCGTGTTCGATGGGCTGGCTGACTTCATTGAAGATAATTTCGAGGCGGGTTTTTTACCCGGCCTACTTCAAGCTACCTGACAAAAACTGCTGCAGCCGCTCGCTTTTGGGCTGGGTCAGAACGTCTTTGGGTACGCCTTGCTCTTCAATCCGGCCCTGGTGCAAAAAGATCAGATGATTGGCGACCTCGCGGGCAAAACCCATCTCATGCGTCACCACCACCATGGTGCGGCCGTCATCGGCCAGCGTGCGCATGACTTTCAGCACCTCTGACACCAGCTCAGGGTCCAGCGCACTGGTGGGCTCGTCAAACAGCATCACTTCGGGTTCCATCGCCAGGGAGCGCGCAATGGCCACGCGCTGCTGCTGGCCACCGCTCATGTGGGCCGGGTAGCGGTCTTCCACACCGCCCAGACCCGCCAGTGCCAGGTATTTCCGGGCACGGGCGACCGACTCATCGCGGCTGACACCCAGCACATGCATGGGCGCTTCAATGATGTTTTGCAACACCGTCATGTGCGCCCACAGATTGAAATGCTGGAACACCATGGCCAGCTTGCTGCGCATGCGTTGCAGCTGTTTAGGGTCTACCGCGTTCAGTTCACCGGCTTTGTCAGGTGCCAGCTTAAGCGCTTCACCGGCGACGACGATCTGGCCCTGGTTGGGTTTTTCCAGAAGATTCATGCAGCGCAGAAATGTGCTTTTACCCGAGCCCGAGCTACCAATGATGCTGATCACATCACCTGCGCGCGCTTCCAGCGACACGCCCTTGAGCACCTCGTTGGCACCAAAACGTTTGTGGATGTTGTCGGCCTGAAGTTTGAGGGCTGGTAGGGTCATAGGGTGGCGTGCGGGTGTTCAGGGCGGTCAATGTGGGCGCGGTGCCAGGTAGGCGAGATAACGGCGCTCAGTCAACCGGAAAACGCCAATCAGACAAAAAGTGAGCGCGAGGTAGATGGCGCCGGCAAACAAATACGCCTCAAACGGCAGATAGAAATCAGAGTAAATGCGGCTGGCCGCAGCGGTCACATCCAGCAGGCCCGGGACCGCACTGGCCAGGCTGGTGGTGTGCAGCATCATCACCACCTCATTACTGTAGGCGGGCAATGTGCGCCGAAAAGCACTGGGCAGCACGATACGCAGCATCACTTGCAGACGGCTCATGCCAAAGGCTTGAGCGGCTTCCAGCTCACCCGCGCTGGTCTCGCGGATTGACCCGGCCAGCATTTCGGCGGTGTAGCCCGCAGTGTTGAGCGTGAAAGCCAGCAGTGCACAAAAGAAAGGTTCCTTGAAGTGCGTCCACGGCCACACCGTGTCCCAACGGGCCTGAATCCAGTCCAGTTGGGACAAGCCGTAATAAATCAGGTAGACCTGAATCAGCAGCGGCGTGCCGCGAATCACAAAGGTATAGGCCCCAACCACGCGCTGCAGGAGCAAGCTGCGCGATGTCAACGCCAGCGCGCACAGCAGTGCCAGCAGGGCGCCAGCGGCCAGGGACGACAACAGTAGCGTCAGCGTGGTCAACATCCCCTGCCCATAAAGCGCCAGACTCTCGGGCTGAAAGATCACTTGCCAGTTCATAAAGCCTGATGTTTCAACGCTAGAGCGTGATTTTCTTGTTACCCAGGCTGTAGCGCGCATTCAGCCAGCGCAAGCCCACCAGCGACACCCAGGTGTAGATCAAAAACAAACCCGCCGTGAACAGCAAATAGGTGAAGGGCGAACGCGTAGCCGCGCTGGCTTGCTTGGCGATGTAGGTCATGTCTTGCAGGCCGATCAAACTGACCAGCGCGGTGGCTTTGATCAACACCAGCCAGTTGTTGGTAAAACCAGGCAGGGCATAACGCACCATTTGGGGGCCGGTGATACGCACAAAGGTTTGCACCGTACTCATGCCAAACGCGGCGGCCGCCTCAGCCTGGCCTTTGGGGATGGCCATCATGGCACCGCGAAAGGTCTCGGTCATGTAAGCGCCATAGATGAAACCTAGTGTCAGCGTGCCCGCCAGGAAGGGGCTGATATCCAGCGTAGCTTCGCTGCCAGCCGCTTCAATCAACGCATTGATGGCAATGCTGCCACCGTAAAAAATCA
>JANOLC010000018.1:0-3166 GCA_031419575.1 Burkholderiales bacterium
GTTCTGGTTATAGAACGCAAGGGGTTGGCGTTTGGATGCAGGGGTAGTTAAAAAAATATAAAAATGGCAGCTAGTCACCGTCAATATTCGATAGTTTGCTATTAATTATGCAGCACTACACCGGTGTCTTAACCTCAACACCAGACGCAAGATCAGTCCCCTTCTGCCGCAAAACAAACCGCTTGAAGCGCCCCGCAAAGTGCTCCATGTCATCCACGATGGTGAAGAAGCTGGGTGTGACCAGCAGGCTCAGGATGGTGGAGGTGATCAGGCCACCAATCACCGCCGCCGCCATGGGGGCGCGAAAGCTGTTGTCCGCATTGCCCAAGCCGATCACCAAAGGCAGCATGCCGGCCACCATGGCGATGGTGGTCATGATGATGGGGCGGGCGCGTTTGTGGCAGGCATCCATCAACGCGTCGACACGGTTCATGCCAAACTCTCGGCGCGCCATGATGGCGTATTCCACCAGCAGAATGGAGTTTTTGGTGGACACACCAATCAGCATGACCAACCCGATGAAAGACGGCATCGACAACATCTTGCCCGTGACCAGCAAGCCGATAAACGCCCCGCCAAACGACAAAATCACCGACGGCAAAATCGTGATCGGGTGCATGAAATCCTTGAAAAGCAGCACCAGAACGATGTAGATGCACAGCACTCCGGTCATCATGGCCACGCCAAACCCGGCCACCATTTCGGCCTGTACTTCGGCGTCGCCCACCTCCACCTGCTGTACACCAGCGGGCAGACTCGCTACGCTGGGCAACTTGGCCACAGCTTCGGTCACTTCACCCAGAGGCACGCCCGAGAGCTCCACGTCAATACTCACATTGCGCACCCGGTTCAAGCGGCTCACCACAGCCGGGCCACCCGACATTTCCAGCGTGGCGACCTGACTGAGCATGACCGGGCCCTTGATGCCGGGCACCATCAGGCGGCCCAGTACGTCCAGGTCCTGGCGCGCAGCGGTGTCAAGTTTGACCACAATCGGCACCTGTCGCTGGCTTAGGTTGAGTTTGGACAATGCCGACTCGTAATCCCCTACGGTGGCGATTCGCAACGTCTCGCCAATGCTGCTGCTTGTCACGCCCAGGTCGGCGGCTTTGCCGAAATCCGGGCGAATGGCGATTTCCGCGCGCACCAGGCTGGCGCTGGAGTTGATGTTGCCCAGGCCACCAATGGTGCGCAGGTCTTTCTCCACCGCCGCAGCGGCTTGCGCCAAGGCCACAGGGTCTTCGCTTTTGAGCATCAGCTGGTATTTTTCGCCCGAGCCGCCCAGGCCCACTTTGAAGCGTGCGCCCGGCAATTCAGCCAGTGCGGTACGCATGTTGTTCTCAATGATCTGTTTGCGCGGGCGCTGGCCCCGCTCATCCAGAATCACCGTCAGCGTGGCCTTGCGTACCTCGGCCACGCCACCGCCCTGGAAGGGGTCGGAGCCGACTGACCCGCCGCCAATGGTGGTGTACACGCTGGCGATGTTTTTCACGCCGCCCAACAAGGTGCGCGCGCTTTCTGCTGCCGCGCGGGTCTGCGACAGTGTGCTGCCAGGTGGCAACTCCACATACACCTGCGTTTGCGAGTTGTCGTCCGGCGGAATGAAGCCGCTGGGAATCAACGGCACTAGAAACAGTGAGCCGACAAAGAAGCCAATTGCCATCGTCACGGTGATCCAGCGGTGCCTCAAAGTCCAGCGGGTAATGCGCAGATACAGCGGCATCCACATCGGCTCTTCATGCACATGGGTGGATGGTTTCATGATGTAGGCGGCCATCATGGGGGTGAGCAAACGCGCCACCAGGAGCGAGGCAAAGATGGCGAACACCGCTGTCCAGCCAAACTGCTTGAAGAATTTACCAACCACGCCATCCATGAATGCGGTGGGCAAAAACACGGCAATCAGCGCAAAGGTGGTGGCAATGACCGCCAGGCCAATCTCGTTGGCCGCTTCCATAGCGGCCTGGTAGGGCGTTTTCCCCATTCGCAGGTGGCGTTCAATGTTTTCCACTTCCACAATGGCGTCGTCCACCAAGATGCCAACCACCAGCGACATGGCCAGCAGCGAAACAACATTGAGCGTGAAGCCCATGTAGTGCATGCCGATAAATGCCGGAATGGCCGAGAGCGGCAGCGCCACGGCAGACACAAAGGTGGCGCGCCAGTTGCGCAAAAAGAACCACACCACAATCACCGCCAGTACGGCGCCCTCAAGCAGCATGGTCATCGAGGCATCAAACTCTTCCTGCACCGGGGTGACAAAGTCAAACGCTTGTGTCAACACCAGATCGGGGTGGCTGGTTTTGAGATCGGCCAGCGCCTTTTGCACGGCCGCGCCCACTTCAATTTCACTGGCCCCCTTGCTGCGCGTCACTTCAAAGCCCACCACCTGTTTGCCGTTGAGCAGCGCCACGCTGCGCGGCTCGGCCACGGTGTCTTTCACGGTGGCTACTTCGTCCAGGCGCACGCGTCGGCCTGACGACAGGGTTAGTTCCGTGCTGGCCAGCTCGGCTACGGTGGCCACGGTGGCCAGGGTGCGCATGGGTTGCTCGCTGCCCCCCAAGTCGGCACGGCCACCCGCACTTTCGGTCTGCACTTGTTTGAGTTGGCGCGATATGTCCGCAGCCGTTGCTCCCAGGCTTTGCAGCTTGAGGGGGTTCAGCGCCACCTGCACTTCACGGGTCACGCCGCCCACGCGGGCAACCGAACCCACACCTTTGACACCCAGCAGCGCGCGCGCGACAGAGTTGTCTACAAACCAGCTCAGGGCTTCGTCATCCATCTGGCTGGAGCGGATGGTGAACGCCAGAATCGGCGCGCCCGAGAGGTTCATTTTGCTCACGATGGGGTCGCGCACATCACTGGGCAAATCGCTGCGTACGCCCTGTACGGCACTGCGCACATCGTCCACGGCTTCTTGCGTGGGCTTCTCCAGGCGGAATTCAGCGGTAATGGTCACCAGACCGTCAGACACATTGGTGTAGATGTTTTTCAGACCCTGCAGAGACGCAATGGCGTTCTCAAGCTTGCGGGCCACTTCGGTTTCCAGCTGGGCCGGTGCGGCACCGGGCAGGCTGGCCGACACTGACACGGTGGGCAGTTCCAGGTCAGGAAAGTTCTGCACCTTCATGGCTTTGAACGACATAAGACCGGCCAGCGTCAGCAG
>JANOLC010000019.1:0-2100 GCA_031419575.1 Burkholderiales bacterium
GATGGTCCAAGTCTGTTTGTCGGCCTCTTTGATTGTCTCTTTCTTCCAGTCTTTGACTTCCAGAATCAAAATGCCCCGGCGCGGGTGCATGACGCAAAAGTCGGGGTGGGCGTTCCTGGGGCCCATGGGCACGTCGTACCACATGAGGTAGTCGTCGTCGAGCTTGGCCTCAAGCCGCTCGGCGAGGCGGCGCTCGCCGGAGGTCATGCGCGAGACGCACGAGCCTAGTGAAGGTATGAGTGTTGCCATCCCGTTTGTTGCTGCCGCTTTCGCAGCCCTGTTCATTGGTTATTGTGAGGGGCATCATGCCAGCAATGGGCACCTAAAACCAGCCAGGGCAAGGTGGGGTTGGTCAAGTTTCCTTCACGAATTTGTCACATTGATTTGCAATCATCGCCATCGACCTCGCGGTGTGCAGTGGCGCGCACCCACTATTCGTAACTCAAGGTGAATCCTCATGGCAAAAGATTTCTCAATGATGGAGGACAGCAATCGCTCCTCCAACCTCAGCATTCACGACTTGTCTGACCCGTCGCGGCGCACGTTGTTGCGTGGCGGCTTGGGCTTTGGCCTGGGCAGCTTGCTGGCACCGCTGGGCGCTGCGTCTCTGACCGCCTGCGCCACCATGGGCGGTGGCCCGTTGTTGGGCTTCAAGGGTGTGGGTATCAATACGCTGGACAAAATTACCGTGCCCGAAGGCTACATGGCTGAGGTGATTGCCGCCTGGGGCGAGCCGGTGGGTTTGTCGGGTGAAATGCCCGCCTTCAAGGAGGATGGCAGCAACACACCGGCCGAGCAGGCAGCGCAAATGGGCATGCACCACGATGGCATCCACTTTTATCCCATTGAGGGCTCAAACTCTGGCTTGTTGGTGATGAACCACGAGTACGTGGACGACGGCTTGTTGCATGCCGACGGCATGGCCAACTGGAGCGCCGCAAAAGTGCAAAAAGCGCAGGCGGCGCACGGCGTGTCGGTGATTGAAGTGGCGCAAAAAGGTGGCCAATGGGCGATGGTGCGGCCATCCCCTTTTGCACGCCGTTTCACCGCCACCACACCCATGGCCCTCAGCGGCCCGGCTGCGGGCCATGACCTGTTGAAAACCGCTGCCGACAGCACCGGGCGGCGCGTGTTGGGCACCCTGAACAATTGCGGTAGCGGCATTACCCCCTGGGGCACGTACCTGACCTGTGAAGAGAACTTCATCAACTACTTCAAGGGCCCTGATGCCCCCAACGCGCATGAAGCGCGCTGGGGTCTGCGCAAGGGTGACCCGACAGGCAACCGCTGGAGCGAGTTTGACGCGCGTTTTGATGCCAGCAAGAACCCCAATGAGCCCAACCGTTTTGGCTGGGTGGTTGAGATTGACCCGATGAACCCCAGCAGCACCCCCATGAAGCGCACCGCGATGGGCCGCGCTGCGCACGAGGGCGCCACTGCCGCAACCACGCGCGATGGCCGTGCCGTGGTTTACATGGGAGAAGACGCGCGCTTTGAGTACATCTACAAGTTTGTCAGCCGCGACAAGATCAAAACCGGTGGTGCCCGCGCCAACGCCGAGCTGCTGGACCACGGCACCCTGTATGTGGCCAAGTTTGATGCCGATGGCAAAGGCCGCTGGATGGCGCTGATGCACGGCCAAGGCCCGCTGACGGCTGCCAACGGCTTTGCCGACCAGGGCGAGGTGCTGATCAAAACCCGTCAGGCCAGCGACTTGCTGGGTGCCACCAAGATGGACCGCCCGGAGTGGATTGATGTCGACAAACAAGGCTTTGTCTACTGCACACTGACCAACAACAGCAACCGTGGTGCTGCCAACCAGCCCGGCGTGGACGCGGCCAACCCGCGCGCGAACAACACCATGGGCAACATCATTCGCTGGAAAGACGACGCCGACTTTGACGGCACCACCTTTCAGTGGAACCACTTTGTAATGGCGGGCGACACCAAACTGGAGCGCGCTGACGCCAAAGGCAATATCAAGGGCGACGCCTTTGCCTGCCCGGACGGTTTGTGGACCGATGCAAGGGGGGTGCTGTGGGTGCAATTGGACATGTCTACCGCGGCCATGGGCAAGGGTGACTTGATCAACATGGGCAA
>JANOLC010000020.1:0-4401 GCA_031419575.1 Burkholderiales bacterium
AGTTGCCGCCGATGTCGATGGGGTGCGCTTTGCCCTTGGCAAATGGCGTTTACATAATGCCGCTGCTGGGGCCACTGGCCGGGCGCACGGCGGCCACTTGGGCGCGGTATCCACTGGCGCGGTAGGCCATAACGGGGTCGACTGCGCCACCTGCATCCATGCGGATTTTTTGCAGCAATGGGGTCACGTCGGTATGAAAGGCTTTCTTAAGGGTTTGAGCCGCCATCAGCACATCGTTGCTTTCCTGGTAGGCCGTCAAAGCCTTGCGGTCCACCAGCAGGGCCTGGGCATAACAGCGCTGCACAGTGATGGCGCTGGTCATCAGGCTCTCAATCGGGTCGGTCACGTTGTGCGACTGATCCAGCATGTAGGCGGGGTCGAATGACGGCGCACCGGTCTGTGCGGCATCCACCAGCTCGTTGAACACCAGGAACAACTGGAACGGGTTGATGCTGCCGCTGTCCAGGTCGTCATCGCCGTATTTGCTGTCGTTGAAGTGAAAACCGGCCAGCTTTTGGGCGTGCACCAGGCGCGCCACGATCATTTCGATGTTGGTGTTGGGCGCGTGGTGGCCCAGGTCTACCAGGCACCGCGCCTTCTCACCCAGCGATTGGGCGGCCAGCAGGCTGGAGCCCCAGTCCTGAATCACCGTGGCATAAAACGCCGGCTCGAACATCTTGTGCTCCAGGAACATGCGCCAGTCATCGGGAAGCGCGGCGTAAATTTGACGGTTGCTGTCCAGGTAGCGGTCAAACTGGCGGCGGAAATGGCTCTGGCCAGGGAAATTGGCACCGTCGCCAATCCACACCGTGATGGCCTTGCTGCCAATCTGCTTGCCAATCTCAATGCATTCCAGATTGTGCGCCACGGCCTGCGCGCGCACCGCTGCGTCAGCATGGGTCAGGCTGCCAAATTTGTACGACAGCGCCTGGCCGGGCTGGTCTGAAAAGGTGTTTGAGTTGACGGCATCAAACGCCAGCCCCTGGGCTGCCGCGTGCTGGCGCAGCTCGACGTAGTCGGTGCATTTGTCCCATGGGAAGTGCGGCGACACCGTAGGGGTGCAGCGCACCAGCTGGTGGATGACACCGCAATCTTCGATCTTGTCAAACACGTTGCGGGGCTCGCCCTTGCCGGGGAAACGTGCAAACCGTGTTCCGCCCGTACCCACACCCCAACTGGGCACGGCCACCGCAAACTTGGCCACATCGGCTTGCAGTTTGGCGATGTCCACCCCGGTTCGAGCGAGCTGCTCACCCAGGTTTTCATAGTCCAAATGCACTCTAGTCCTTGCTGCGTCTACGTTTTCAGCTATTATTTCAGGAGCAATTTTTGGTGTGGTCATACGGAGCTCGTCGTTCTGTGTTTGCGCATCTATCGGGTTTAGCGGGTTTAGCGAGGGAAGGCGGCCAGGTTACCCGCGTCCACGTTGAGGATGTTGCCAGTTGATTTAGCCGCCAAATCGCTGGCAAGGAAGTAGGTGGCCTCGGCAATGTCCTCGGGGAACACGCTGCGTTTGAGCATGGAGCGGTCGCGGTAAAAGGCTTCCAGTTCGGCTTCGCTCACCTTGTTGGCCGCAGCACGCTCCTGGCTCCAGGTGCCCGTCCAGATTTTGCTGCCGCGAATTACCGCATCGGGGTTGACCACATTGGCACGAATGCCCAGCGGTGCACCCTCCAGCGCAAAGCTGCGCGAGAGCTGAATCTCGGCCGCCTTGGCCGCGCAGTAGGCAATCGCCTGGTTGCTGGCGACCATGCCGTTTTTACTGGCGATAAACACCATGGAGCCACCTACCGCCTGGGCTTTCATCAAACGGAAGGCTTCGCGGCCCACCAGGAAATAACCCGTGGCCAAGATGTTTTGGTTGCGCATCCACAGCGCCAGCGTGGTGTCCTCAATCGGAGCGGCCGAGGCAATGCCCGCGTTGGACACCAGAATATCCACGCCACCAAACTCCACCGTGGTTTTGGCAAAGGCGGCAATGACCGAGTCTTCACTGGTCACATCGCACACCACGCTGCGCACCACGTCCTTGCCATAACGCTTGGCAAATTCAGCGGCGGTGCTGGTTAAACTCTCGGCGTCAATGTCCAGCAAGGCACAGCAGCAGCCTTCAGCAAGTAGGCGCTCCACAATCGCGCGGCCAATGCCACCGGCACCTCCGGTGATCAGCGCCACCTTGCCCACCAGCGGTTTGGCGCGGGGCTGCCGTTGCAGCTTGGCTTCTTCAAGCAACCAGTATTCAATGTCAAAGGCTTCCTGTTCGGGCAGGCCAACATAGGTGTCAATCGCGTTGGCGTCGCGCATCACGTTGATGGCGTTGACATAAAACTCGCCCGCAATACGCGCCGTGGCCTTGTCTTTGGCAATGGACACCATGCCGATACGGGGCAACAAAATAATCACCGGGTTGGCATCACGCAGTGCCGGGCTGTCGGCCCGTTTGCAGCGTTCGTAGTAGGCGGCGTAGTCGGCGCGGTAGGCCACCAGGCGGGACTCAATGGCCTCGGACAGGGCTTTGCCTTCCAGGGCATAGACAGACTCGTCCAGAATCAGCGGGCGAATCTTGGTGCGCAAAAAGTGGTCCGGGCATGAGGTGCCCAAAGCCGCCAGCGCGCCAAGGTCGCGACTGTTGACGAACTCCATCACCGTGGGCTGACGGTCTACATGCAGCAGCTTGTGGCCCGACTTGGAGGCCAGGCCACGCAACACTGGCAACACGCGGGCCAGCAAGGCGTCCTGCTCAGGCGCAGGTAGCGACTGGGCTACGGCACCACCAAAACTCACCGCCCCTCTAGCAGCACTTTCACGCATCAGCCAGTCTTGCGCGTGGGCGATTACCCCTACGGTGTTTTCATAACAAGTTTTGGCAGTGTCGCCCCAAGTGAAGAGGCCATGGCCCGCCAACACCAGGCCGCGCTGCGTGGGGTGCGCCGCCTGGTAACGCTGCAACATCAGGCCCAGCTCAAAGCCGGGTTTGCGCCAGGGCAACCAGCCCACCGTGCCGTCGAAAATCTGTGCGGTGAGTGCCTCCGTGTTGGCCATGGCGGCGATTGCAATCACCGCATCGGGGTGCATGTGGTCCACGTGGGCAAACGGCAGGTAGGCGTGCAAGGGGGTATCAATACTGGCAGCACGCGGGTTCAGGTTGAAGGTGCAATGCGGCAAGTAGCCGACCATTTCGTCTTCAAAGTTCGAGCCACGGTAGATGCCTTGCAGGACGTGGAGCTTGTCCATGTACAGAGTAGAGAAGCCGTCGAGCTTCATGGAGCCCACGTCACCGCCCGAGCCTTTTACCCACAACACTTGCACAGTTTCACCCGTCAGCAGGTCTTTCTGGGCCAGCTTGGCCGAGGTGTTGCCACCGCCATAGTTGGTGATGCGCAGGTCCGAACCCAACAGGTTGGAGCGGTACAGCAGCAGACCGGGCTCATCCAGCGTGCTGGCGTGGGCATCGTCCCAGACGGGGAAAGCTGCGGGGGCGGATGGCTTTACGTTGCTTTGGGTCATGCGAAAAATCAAGTTGCTGTGTTTGAATGAATTGAGTGCGACTGTAGACAGGCTCAACGATAGGTGCAACGCAGACTTGTTTATGAAAGTCATCAGTTTTTCTGATGATTTCTAGAATCCCATGCCACAATTTCGAGTCAGCCAGTCAACAAACGCTTGATGGATGTGGGGCGGTCGATTTTTGAGCGTCCAAAGCAAGGGAAAACACTGATGAAAACACCGCTGGTCAGCAAGCCCCGCGCACCCCAAGCTTCAGGGATATCCCGCATGAAAAACCTGAGCCTTCGCCAGCTCCGTATCTTTGAAGCCGTGGCCGCCAACCTGAGTTACTCCCGCGCGGCCGAGCAGTTAAGTCTGACCCAGCCCGCCGTCTCCATGCAGGTCCAGCAACTGGAATCTGACCTGGGGCTGCAACTGCTGGTGAAAACCGGCAAAAAAGTCACACTCAGCCAGGCCGGAGAGGAGATGCTTCGCCAAGCGCGGCGTATCCTTAACCAAGTGTTGATTGCCGAAGAAGCCATGGCGGTATTCCACATCACCGAAGGTGCCAAGGGTGGCCTGTTGCACCTGGGTGTGGTGCCCACCGCCCATTACTTTGCGCCTGCGTTGCTGATGGCGTTTGCCGACGTGTGGCCCGGCGTCACTTTCAAACTAACAGTGGACCGGCGCGAGAAAATTCTGACCATGTTGCAGGCACATCAACTGGACGTGGCCATCGCGGGTTACCCCCCGTCAGAGGCCGACATTGAGGCCGAAACCTTCGCCCAGCACCCGCACTGCATCGTGGCCGCCGCCCACCACCCACTGGCCAAGGCGCGCCGCATTCACTGGGACGCACTGCGCGATGAGCCCTTCATCTTTCGCGAGCCCGATTCCGCCACGCGGCAATTTTTT
>JANOLC010000021.1:0-4982 GCA_031419575.1 Burkholderiales bacterium
GGGAATATTGCCAAACGGATCGGTGATCAGGATCAGCAGAATGGTGGCAGATAAGAAGTCGTAATGCATGGCGCGGGCGTGTGGAGGGGCATATCGAGAGAGCAATTTTCCGTATCAGGATAGCAGGGCAACGCCTCTCAACATCGACCCTGTCTCACCCCCGCACCACAATCTCAAACCACGCAGCCAGCCCATCGCTCCCTGCCACAAAAGGCACGGTCAACGCCGCACGCTCGGCATCACTGCGCAAGTTGCGCCACAAGAAATCATGCGCATTGCCTGCGGCCGCCATCACCGGGGTGGTCGTAGTGGCCCGCACCGTCGGCCTGCCTCCTTGGTAATCCAGACGTATCTGGATGGTGACGCAAAGTTCTTCAACCTGTCTGTGTGGATTAAGCTTGCCGCCTGACTTCCCCACACCAAACCACATCACCAGCCCTATGGACTACACCCGCTACCAAACCCTGCACATCACCCGCCGAGGCATTGACGACTCGGTGCTGGATATCCAGATGCGTGCCGATGGCCCCGGCGGCAACGGCAAGCTTCCCACTTCGGGCCACGCAGGTCACTGGGAGCTGAGCGAGATCTGGCGCGATGTGGGGGCGGATGACTCGGTGCGCTGCGCGGTGCTGCGGGGCGACGGGCTGGGCTTCTCGGGCGGTGGCGACCTGGCGCTGGTACAGGACATGGCCGATGACTTTGCCGTGCGCAGCCGGGTCTGGAAGGAAGCGCGCGACCTGGTCTACAACGTTATCAATTGCGACAAACCGATCGTCAGCGCCATGCATGGCCCGGCGGTGGGTGCAGGGCTGGTGGCGGGCTTGCTGGCTGACATTTCCATCGCCACAAAAACCGCCAAAATTGTGGACGGCCACACGCGCCTGGGCGTGGCAGCGGGCGACCACGCGGCCATCGTCTGGCCGCTGTTGTGCAGCATGGCCAAGGCCAAGTACTACCTGCTGTTGTGTGAACCCATCAGCGGTGAAGAGGCCGAGCGCATCGGCCTGGTGTCGCTGGCCGTGGAGGACGATGAGCTGTTGCCGCGCGCCTACGCTGTGGCCGACAAACTGGCGGCAGGCAGCCAGACCGCGATCCGCTGGACCAAGTACGCGCTGAACAACTGGTTGCGCCAGGCGGGGCCCAACTTCGACACCTCATTGGCGCTGGAGTTCATGGGGTTTGGTGGGCCGGATGTGCGCGAGGGGGTGGCTTCGCTGCGTGAGAAGCGCCCGCCCAAATTCTGAGATGCAATAATTCGCAACATGCAAATGCTTCGCAATGCCAAATTCATCACCCGCTTCGCGCTGGTGTGGTTTGTGTTGTCGATGGGCGTGGCGATTGCTTCGCCCATCATCAAACCGCAAGCCACCACGCTGATCTGCTCGGGCGCTGGCGTGATGAAAGTGCTGGTGCAAAGCGATGACGGCACCAGCACCGAAGTTGCCGCACGCATGCTGGACTGCCCGCTGTGTGCCTCAGTCAACGCGCCGCCACCAGGGGGCAAAGCGGCGGTTGAACCTGCCCAGCCCCTGGGCTACGTTTTACAAACCATTCCCGCTGCGCACCTTGCTGCGCTCACCGCCGCGCCACCGCCTGCGCGCGGGCCGCCTGCTCTCTCCTGAAGTCCCGAATTCCTGACGCTTGATGTCCCGCAGTCCTGAATGCGGGGACTACGGCCTCAAGTATCCCGCCGCATTGCTGGAAATCATCGACTCCGGCGAGCCTGAGCACGCGCACTGAAACTAATTTCCCCAGCCACTCCGTTCATCAACCCAAGGACTCCCCATGACATTCAAATACCTAGCCACCCTTGCATTTGCCGCGGCTGCGTTCAACGCGGCCGCACAGACCGAGCCAGTCACCGTCAAAAACGCGTGGGCGCGCACCAGCGTGCCCGGCCAAAAAGCCACAGGTGCCTTTATGACGCTCATCGCCAAAGAAGGCACCAAGCTGGTTGGCGCCTCCAGCCCGGTGGCGGGTGTGACGGAAGTGCACGAAATGAAGATGGACGGTGACGTGATGAAAATGCGTGCTGTGACTGGCGGGCTGGATTTGCCCGCGGGCAAAGCGGTCGAGCTTAAACCCGGTGGCTACCATGTCATGTTGCTGGATTTGAAGGCCCCCCTGCCCAAAGACAGCACGATTCCGATGACACTGGTGTTCAAGGATGCCAAGGGTATGGAGCACAAAGTTGAATTGAAAGTCCCCGTAGCGGTGAGCGCACCCGGCGCCATATCCGTCATGAAAGCCGGTGACAAAACCATGGACCACAGCGCCCACAAGCCCTGACGCATAGGGCGATGAAACGCCTAAATAAACAGCAAATCATTGATATTTTTCTTGCCCCGCCTTGTCGATAAGATTGATGATAGAGATCAGTCGTCATCAATTTAGGGAGCGCCTGCTATGGCGCAGCTATGAACTCAACCCCATCCGCTAGCGATTTGATGCCGCCGAGTCAGTCACCGTCCGTGTCTGCGCGCGACAAAATGAACGCCGATTGCGACCGGTTTTTGGTGTGGTTTCTCGACATTGGCATCGCTTGCACGCTGGCCTTTTACATCGTTCAGTACTTCATGACCCCCCAACTGCGGTTGGGCCAAAGCTTTTTAGTGTTTTTGCTGGTGGGGTTTTTGCCCGCGCGGTTGGCGATGGCCATGGATCGCAAGCGGGCGGCACGCTGGTGGTTTGTGCTGGGTATGAGCTCAAGCATGTTGGTGCTGCCGGCGTTGGTGAATGGTCTGCGCACGCCTATTTTTGCGGTGGCCCCGCTGGCGCTGCTGGTCACGGCGTGGTTGCTGGGGCGGCGCTGGATGGCGGCCCTGGGCCTTGTCTACGCGGTCGCTATTGGCGGCTACTGGCTGGCGGAGGCCTGGGGCGGGTTTATACCGCCGCTGCCGCTGCGGTCGATTGACATCAGGCTGCTGGTGGACGTGCAAGTGGTATTGCTCACAGTGGTGGTGGTATGGGCGCTGTTGCGCAGCTACGAGTCGGCGCAAGAGGCGGAAACGCTGCTGCGTGACAAGCTCGCCCTGGAGGTAGACCGCTCCAACGCTGCGCGCCAGCAGCTGGCTGAAATTTACGATGGGCTGCCGGCCCATGTGTGTGTGCTGGACGGCCAGGGTGTGGTGCTGTCAGTCAACCAGGCGTGGCGCGATTTTTTTGAGGCCAATGGCGGTCTGCCCGGCTGGAAACATGAGGGCGTGAGCTACCTGGAGGTCTGCTTATCGGCTATTCGCAGTGCATCCGCTGATATGCAGTACGCGGCTAATGTTTACGCCTTGTTGCAAGAGGTGTTGGCCAACAAGCGCAGCCATTTTGAGATGGAATACCCCTGCCATTCGCTGGCCGAGAAGCGTTGGTTTTATGTGCGGGTGTCGCGCATTGCCCAAGTGGCTGCGGTGCGCGTTGTGGTGGCGCATGACGAAATCACCCAGGTCAAGCTGGCGCAAGAAGCGCTCAAGGGCGCGTTAGCGTTCTCGCGCAATTTGATTGAGTCCATGCAAGAGGGGTTTTCCGTGCTGGACAGCACCGGGTGCGCGATGAATGCCAATCCCGCCCTGTGCCGTATGACGGGCTTTGCGCGCGGTGAGCTGGAGGGAGTTAAGGCTCCTTTCCCGTACTGGCCACCCGAAGAGTACGACAACATCCGCACCGCATTTGAGAAGACGCTGCGTGGCGAGGGCGGTGAGTTTGAGTTGATCTTTATGCGTAAAAATGGGGAGCGCTTTCCCGTCGTTGTGGTGGCATCCACCGTCACCAACGAGGCGGGCGAAATCGTGAGCTATGTGGCCACTGTGAGCGACATCACCGAGCGCAAGCGCACGCACGAACAAATCCACCGTCTGGCGTTTTACGACCCGCTCACCAATCTGCCCAACCGCCGCCTGCTGACCGACCGCATGAGCCAGACGCTGGCCGCCTGCAAGCGCAATGGCAAGTTTGCCGCACTGATCGTGCTGGACTTGGACAACTTCAAACCGCTGAACGACACCCACGGCCACGCGGCCGGGGATCTGCTGCTGATCGAGGTGGCGCAGCGCATCAAGGCCTGTGTGCGCGAGGTGGACACAGTGGCCCGGTTGGGCGGGGACGAGTTTGTCGTGCTGATTCAAGAGCTGAGTAGCGACTGCACGACGTCGACAGAGCAGGTCAGCGTCATTGCCGAGAAGATTCGATTTCTGTTGTCGCAACCCTACCGGCTCATGCGTGGCCGACAGGATCGAAATCCACCAGACTGGCTGGAGCACCACTGCTCCGCCAGTTTGGGCGCGGCCTTGTGCAGCGAGGCGGTGGGCAGCGCGGATGATGTCCTCAAGTATGCCGACCAGGCCATGTACCAAGCCAAAAACGAGGGACGCAATCGCGTGTGCCTGTACGACCCGATGGGCTGATTTGAGGTATAAAAAGTGCTTGATCAGTTGTGGGTGTTTTCGGACATCATTTGTTGCCTAGTCCCACCTTCCCCCCTTCCCCCCTTTACCCTTCTATTGTTTGGAACCCCCCATGAACCACTTGCCCACTTGCCTGACGCACACCACGCCTGCGAAGCGCTTCGCCATCCTGGCCGCGCTGTTGCTCGTGGCCACCGCTGCCCAAGCCCACACCGGCCACGCCACAGCCAGCCTAGTGGATGGCCTAGCCCATCCGCTGGGGCTGGACCACTTGCTGGCCATGGTAGCGGTGGGGTTGTGGTCGGTCACGGTCTTGCCGGTTAGCCGCGCATGGTGGGGCCCGGCCACGTTCATGCTGGCGCTGGTGGCCAGTGCCGCGCTGGGGGCCATGGGCGTGACGGTGCCCTTTTTGGAGCATTTGATCTCGCTCAGTGTGGTGCTGTTTGGGGTCATGCTGATCGCGGGCAGTCAACAAAACAGGGGACAAAAACTCCCCGTTTCAGGCGGTTTAGGGCTGATTGCGCTGGCCGCTGCCTTGCACGGCCTGGCCCACGGGGCTGAAGCCCCCGTTGCAGGTGTGGCTTC
>JANOLC010000022.1:0-2834 GCA_031419575.1 Burkholderiales bacterium
CAAAGCGATGAGGCCAGCCCCGCTCCCGTGGTGTGGCCCGACGCAGTAGCCGTGCAGGCACTGCTCAACGTGGTCGGCTTGGGCTACTACCGGGGCGTGATGAACAAGCTCGACGAGATCGAGTCCCGCCAGCCCGAGACAGCAGGGTTTGTGAAGCCTTTGCGCGCACTGGCGCGACAATTTCAGTTTGAAGCCATCCTTCAGTGTTTAGCCCATGAACCCGAAACTCGCTGAATCACCGCCCGCCTTACCAACATCCGCGACCTTGCCAGCCAACTCCGATGTGGTCTTGATCGTGGATGACGTGCCCGACAACCTGGCCGTGTTGCACGACGCGCTGGACGAATCCGGCTTCACCGTGCTGGTAGCCACCGCGGGAGAGGCCGCCTTGCAACGTGCCGCGCAAGCGCTGCCCGACATCGTTTTGCTCGATGCCATGATGCCCGGCATGGATGGTTTTGAGGTCGCGCGCCGACTCAAAGCCAACCCACAGACCGCCCACATTCCCATCATCTTCATGACCGGGCTGACCGAGACCGAGTACCTGGTTGCCGCGTTGGAAGCCGGTGGCATTGACTACGTCACCAAGCCCATCAAACCCAAGGAAGTACTGGCCCGCATGAATGTGCATTTGCTGGGTGCACGGCGCGCCAAACAAGAGGCTCGCCAGGCGGGGCAGGCCCGCAATGCGCTGGACGCGTTTGGCTACGCCAGCATCACCGTGCGGGTCAGGGACGGCAAGCTGATGTGGCAAACCGCCTTGGCGCGGGAGTTATTACGTGACTACTTTGGCGCCACGTCACTCCAGCCACCGCACTTCCCGTTGAGTTATGCACCTGCGCAAGTGATGGACTGGCTGCGTCTGCACTTGCCCAGTGTTACCGCGTTGGCCCGTCAGCACCTTGAGCCGCCCCGGTTGCACATTGACAAAGGCGCCCGGCGCTTGAGCTTTCGGCTGCACCAACAAACCGGGGACAGCGCTGCCCAAGCCGATGCGTCAGGGGCAAGTTCTGGCGCAGAGTCCGGCCAGGAGCACAGCGACTGGCTCATCATCATGCGTGAGGTCAACGACGCCGCCGTGATCGAGGCCATCAGCCTGAGCTTCAAGCTCACCACCCGTGAGGCTGAGGTGCTGTACTGGGTGATCAAGGGCAAGACCAACAAAGACATCGGAGATATTTTGGGCAGCAGCCCCGCCACCGCCAAAAAGCACCTGGAAAGAATCTACGTGAAGATGGGGGTCGAGACCCGCACCGCCGCCGCGGGTATGGCCATGAGTCGTATCCGGCAGTTGCATCCGCAGTTTGAAGGCTAATTGGCCTAAAGTCCCCGTCAATATTAAATAGTTCGCTATAGTTTTTGACTAACTCTTTGGACCGGGCCATGGCAGGTAAAGTGCAGCCTCGCCCTATGACATCAACGAATGACTTTGAATGATTGAATCTCCCCTGTCTCCAACGCCCACACCCACCCCAAAATCCTCCGGCCATGCCGCCGCCTGGCGCGCCGCCACCATCGCCTGCCTGGTCGTCTTCGCCATCGTGGCGGCCACCGGCATGAGCCTGTATGAGCAGCTCACAGCGCAGATTCGTCACCTTCAAACCAAGCTGCAAGCCACGGCACAAGTCAAGTTCATTGCCGTGCTGCTGGACGACAAAGGCGCCCCGGCGCTGCTGGTCACCGTGGACCCGCAAGACAAGGCGCTGCAAGTTCAGCGGCTCAACAGCGTGGTGGAAGGGCGCGAAGACACCATGCAAATCTGGGCCTTGTCGGCCACTGCGGGTGATAAGCCCCGCTCGTTGGGTATTTTGGGCAGCAAGGTTAAAACCCTGCGCATTCCGGTCCTTGAAAAAGACTTGGTCGGCATCACGCAACTCGCCGTCAGCGTAGAAGACAAAGGCGGTGTTGCGGACGCACAAGGCCCGCGCCTGCCTTACCTGTTTCGGGGTGCCTGGGTTCAAAAAGCCCTTTAAACCGGCACTTCAGAAAATTCACCCATGACTTCCAACTTCTTCAAGACCGCGCTGGTGCTCGGCCTGCTCTCTGCCATTGGCCCGTTTGCAGTCGATATGTATTTGCCCGCGCTGCCCTCTATTGGCAGCAGCCTGAACACCTCAATGCCTGCCGTGCAAGCCAGTTTGATGGTGTTCTTCATCGCTATGGGCGTGGGGCAAATCATTTACGGCCCGGTGTCCGACATGCTGGGGCGCAAGCGACCCCTGTTTTTTGGGCTGGCGGTGTTTGCGCTGGCCAGCGTGGGCTGCGCCCTGGCGCCAGATATTCAGACCTTGATTGTGCTGCGCTTCATCCAGGGCTTGGGAGCCAGTGCAGCCATGGTGATTCCCCGTGCTGTCGTGCGTGACCTGCACACCGGGGTCGATGCCGCGCGGCTGATGTCGCTGCTCATGCTGGTGTTCAGCGTGTCCCCCATCCTGGCCCCCCTGTTTGGCAGTCTTTTGATTGACTGGCTGGGCTGGCGCAGCGTGTTTTGGGCAATCACTATCATTGCCGTGCTGGGCCTGATTCTGCTGACCACCAGCCTGACTGAAACCCGCCCTCCAGCGCAGCGGGTAAACAGTACCGTGCGCAGTGCGCTGGCAGGGTATGGTGTCTTGCTGCGCGACCGCCACTTCCTGGGGCTGGTGTTCATCGGCGCGTTTGGCATGTCCAGCTTTTTCGCCTACTTGGCCAACTCGCCGTTTGTGATGATCAACCACTTTGGCCTTACCCCCCGGCAATACAGCCTGGCGTTTGCGATCAATGCGGCATCTTTCATCGGCATCTCGCAATTCACCGGGCGGCTGGCTGCGCGGTTTGGGCTCGTCAACCTGGTC
>JANOLC010000023.1:0-2157 GCA_031419575.1 Burkholderiales bacterium
CCCAATGATCGTGCAGGGCCAGCTCGACGGTGGCTCCGTACAAGGCTTGGGGCAAGCCTTGTACGAACACCTGCGCTATGACCGTGAAACCGGCCAGTTGGTCACCGGCAGCCTGATGGACTACGGTGTGCCACGCGCCGATGTGGTGACGGGCTTCAAGACCAAAATGGACCAGTCCACCCCCTGCAAAAACAACCTGCTGGGCGTGAAAGGTGTGGGCGAGTTGGGCACCATTGGCGCAGCACCTACCGTCGTCAATGCCGTGGCCGATGCCTTGGCCCGTGCGGGCAAAGCCCGGCTGTCGCCGCAGTTGCAGATGCCGATGTCGCCGTCAAAAGTCTGGGAGCTGATGCAGACGGCGTGACGCACGTCTTCACCGGCACACCCCTCTATTGCGGCATGAACACGCCGCATTGCCAGCACTGCGAGAAGCCCCCTTCGACCAGCTCGCCGCAAACACACACCCAGCGGTGCTGCGGCACGTGTTGCAAATCATGCAGCAGAGCGCGCGCCCGCACCTCTTGTTCCGCATGGGTAATCCACACCTCAGGCAGGCATTGATCTGGTGGCAACTCCCCCATCATGCCGCCCAGGTACTGCCGCTGCACACTGGTCACAATGCCCTCCCCCGCCAGCGCGTCAGCCCACAGCGTGGCGATGGCCAGGTTGGGGGCTTGGGTCAGACGGCGCATGGTGTATTTCAGTATAAGCAAGGCTGGGATGGGGGCATCAGAGAGAGAGGCCGCGTGTGGGGCACTCACCCCCGCCAGGTGCTGACCCTGTCGCCCGCACCCACCGGCACGGGTTAACTGATCGGCTACAGCGCGGACTTGGTTGGGCTGGGCGCTGGCTGCCTTACAGCGTATCTGAGACGGCGTTGAGGGCAGCTTTTCAGGTTTTGATGGCACTTCAAGCATCAAATTGGTCTGTAGTCCCCGTGAAATATTAATAGTTTGCTCTGTATTTTGTAGCGTATTGATAAGGGCCGGGTTTTGAAATTCAGGGCACAGCCAGCGGATGAAGCCGGTCCTTTCCTCCGCTGCACGGCAGGCATTGTTGCCGTGCGAATCATCATAGTGATGATTGACAATTGTGAATGGCTGTCCATAAGCGCACTTTTCTGGCTTTTGAGCGCGGCTTTGATCCCGCTTCGACGATCCATCACTTGATTCCATCCTGGTGGCACGCGGCAACGGGAAGGGACGCGTGGAACGCTCAATCCGCTACATCCGCGACAACTTCTGGGCCACTACCGACTGGGTGCCGATACCTCGGTCAGTTTGCCGTTCATCAGCTTGAAGTGGAAATTGGCGTAGACCGGCTTGGACCACAGGTCTTTGTCTGTCAATTCACGCTGAAACGTCGGCACATCAACTTTCACCGTAGCGTCGTACGCCCCGTCGCCTAAGAGTGCGCTATTGGCTGAATAATGCAAGCCGCTGCTGCCCCACATGGGCGGCAATAACAGTGTGGCGGCCTTCCCCGTCGTCACATTGGTTGCTTCAAACGTAACGTTCGCGTAGGGAATACGCGTCTTGGTCTTTGGGTCATCGAGCTTCAATTCCACGTGGTAGCGCTCATCCGCAGCGGGTGAGTGTGCCCCCCAAACTGGCGGGGTACCCATGGGCATCCACATCGCCTCGGCGCCTTCAAGTTCCAACTGCAGCACCATACCACTGGTTGCAACCCGGCCAATGAGCACCGCTTTCTTCAAAGGGTCCGCCGCAACCGCAAGCGCCTTGACCTGTGCTTTGACGGGGAGAACTGGGGCAGCTTGGGACCATGCGGCGGCGCAGGCTGCGCTTAAGGCGAAGGCCCATGTTGTTTGAGTAAGGTGTGACATGGGTTGCATCTCATCCCGCCATGGCGCTACAAGCAGCAGCGCAGAGCTTGCAGGCCTCTGCGCATTTCTTACAGTGATCCATAGCATGTTTCGCGCATTCGGTGCTGCACGCTTGGCAGGCTCGGGCGCACAACGCGCAGATTGCGTCTCGCTGTGCGCCTTGACGAGCGATGGATGCTGCTGCCAAGCGACAAATGTCAGCACATTCCAAGTCCAATGCAATGCAGTGGGTCAACGGCTTTGGCTGATCTTCATTCAGGCAAGCGGATGCGCATTGGAGGCACGCAGCAGCGCAGTCATTGCAGGCACGAAGA
>JANOLC010000024.1:0-2909 GCA_031419575.1 Burkholderiales bacterium
CTTACTTTGGAACGTGGAAAACCAGTACGGTAAGTGTCATTTCGCGGTTCTTGTCGTCTTTACTGCGTATTCCGGTGATCGTGAACGCTGATTCCGGTCGATCGTGAACGGTGCCGCAGCGTGCGAGATTGCGCATGCAAATTGTAGGCGGCTGTTCACGATGGGTCCGGATTTGGCTTCTTGGTTGCCTGATTGGGGCTGCTCAGCGCAGAGATTCGCCCGTCAGGGTGAAACGGTGATGGCGCTGCATCAAGCGGTCCAGCATGGCGTCGGCGATGGTGGCGTCTCCGATCCACGCATGCCAGTGTTCGATCGGCAATTGGCTGGTGATGATGGTGGCCTTGTTGGCGGCCCGGTCATCAATGATTTCCAGCAGGTCGGCACGGGTCTGGCTGTCGATGCCCGCCATGCCCCAATCGTCCAACAGCAGCACATCTGTCTTGGCCAGTTGCAGCAACCACTTGCCAAAGGTGCCGTTGCCGTGGCGAATGCGCAGTTCTTCACTCAGCCGTGGCACGCGTTGGTAGAACGCGGAGTGGCCCCGGCGGCAGGCGTATTGGGCCAATGCACAGGCCAGCCAGGACTTGCCCACCCCGGTGGCGCCGGTGATCAGCACGCTGTGGCCGCTGGAAATCCAGTCGCCCAGCGCCAGGCTCATCACCGCCTTGCGCTCCAGCCCGCGCCCGGCGCTGGTGTTCAGGTCTTCAATGCTTGCCTGGCTGTACTTCAGCTTGGCGTCCTTGAGCAAGCGAGCCTGGCGCTTGTCATTGCGCCAGTGCACTTCTCGGTCCACCAGCAGGCTCATGCGCTCCTCAAAGCTCAGGGCCGTCAAGCCGGCCTGGCTGAGTTGTTCCTGCAACCCTGTGGCCATGCCGGGCAGGCGCAGGTCGCGCAGTTGTTCAATCGTCGTGTTCATCATCATGGGAATTCCTGTTGTCGTGTGTGTTGCTGTCATGGGTTTGGCTGCGTTGGTCATTGGTAGTAGCCAGGGCCACGCACATGGGCATGCGCCGGGCTGGTCCACTCCGGCGTGGTACTGGGCACAACCTGGTCACGGCCGTTGATCAGGATCTCGCGCACATGCGTGCTGTTGGTGGTGCCCAGGTCCAGCGCCACCACGCACGCCGCTTCCAGCCGGGGCTTGCCAAAGCGCTTGGACAAGGCCAGCAGGCCCAGGCATGCCCGGTACCCGTGCTCGGGGTGCTTGCGGGTTTCCAGCAGGCGCGTGACCAGAGCGCCGGTGGCCACACCGATGCTGCTGCCCCAGTGAATCAGGCGCTCTGGTGTCCATTCCAGATGCGCCCGGTGGGCCGCCGATAGGTGCTCTGCCACCGTGGTGAAGCCTCCCTTGTGGGCGCAGCGCAGGTGAGACGCCACACGCTGGCCCCGGTGCAGCAACTCCACCGTGCGTGCCGTGACACGGGCCTCCAGCGCCTGGCCCACCAGGGCCTGGGGCACGCTGTAGCGGTGGCCCTCGAACTCAATGTGCTGGTCAATGTGAACCCGCACCGTCTTGTAGACAGCCAACTCCCAGGTTTGCGCCGGTAGTGGATTCAAGGCCGGGGCATCCAACTGCGCAAAGGCACTGGCACGGCTGCCGGGTAGCTTCTGAAACGCCTTGGCATTGAGCTGCTCCAGCAAGGGCGCAATGGCCTCGTTGACCTCATCCACCGTGGCGAATTGTTGATGGCGCAGGCGCATCAGGATCCAGCGCTCCACTACCTGCACGGCGGACTCGACCTTGCCTTTGTCCTGCGGGTGATAGGGGCGTGCAGGCAGGAAGGAGGTGCCGTAGTGCCGGGCGAAGTCGAGCACGGTCTCGTTGGCGCGGGGCTCGTAACGGTCGGCATTGGCAATCAAGGCCCTGGGGTTGTCGGGCACGATGAGCTGGGGCACACCACCAAAGAAGCGCAGGGCCAGGGCCGTGGCACCCAGCCAGTCGGCCATGGTCTCGCGCGGGGTGGCGCAGGCATAGGTGTAGCTGGACGCGCCCAGGGCGGCCACAAAGATGTGGGCGCGGCTGCCGTCAATCAGCTCCAACGTCGGCCCGGCGTAGTCGATGAACAGCTTCTCCCCGGCGCGGTGGATCTGGCGCATGGAGCGCTTGAGGCTCTTGGCGTAGCGCCGGTAGTTCTCGCAGAACTGGGAGTAGCGGTGGGTGGTCTGGCCGGGGTGCTGGCTGCCGTGTTCCTCCCACAGCAGCATCAGCGTCATGCCCTTGCGGCGCAACTCCTGGTGGATGCGACCGTAGTCGGGCGGCACAAAGCCGCTGGCTCGCTGGGGTGCGCCCAGCAGGCGGTTGTGCAGAGCGGTGTCATCAAGGGCCTGGATTTGCGGCCAATCCAGCCCGGCGGCACTGGCCAGGGTGAGGTACTTGGTGATGACGCCTTTGGAAATCTCCAGGGCAGCGGCGGTTTGCTCGTGGGAGAGCCGGGCTTCAAGTTTGAGACGCAGAACGTCCCGTATCTTGCGCATATTGATCCTTCGGGTATCGGGCATGCCCACTCCAGCAAAGCTGTCGAGGCTACCCGCGTGGGTGGGGGAAATATGCGCAACGTCACACGCTGCAAAGACCTGATTCCGGCCTCGTGAACAAGCATTCCGGCGTCGTGAACGGTGATTCCGGTCACTACCCCAAAATGTTCACGATCGGCCGGAATCCCTGTTCACGACAAATCGGAATCGGTGTTCACGATCCGCCGGAATCAGTGTTCACGATCCGCCGGAAACACTGTTCACCATCGCGCGGAATACGCACTTCTAACTCCTAACCCTTTCCCCAAGGCGAGGGAACGAAATCTCACGCTCATTAATTGGCGGTTCAATAAAACATACTTGAAACGTAAACAGCCATTTCGTGTGCATCGCAGGCGCAAATTGGCCGGAAAAGCGCGCCAATAGGCGATCTG
>JANOLC010000025.1:0-3154 GCA_031419575.1 Burkholderiales bacterium
GCCACCATGGTCAGCGCAAACGTCGGGTAGCTCGGCACCCGAATGCCCAGGCCGTAAACCAGCATCAAAAACGTGACGAACGACTGCACCAGCACCATGGCGGCGGGCAGGCTGAACTTGCCCAGCGTGCGGGCGATGCGCGATGAGCTGCCGTGCTCGGCTAGCAGTACCTGCATGTTGAAGAGGTAAATGGTCATCACCGCGCCCAGCCACAAGGCCATGGCGATCATGTTGGGGGCGAAAGCACTGCCGTTGTTGGCCACCGGGGCCAGCACCTCCAGCGCGGGCTCAACCGAGTCGGCCAGGCCGCGCGCGCTGCCATCCAGTTTGCCGGTAGACGCAGGCAACACGGCATTCACCAGCTCGACGCCCGTGCGCAAGCGCGCCGCACCGTCGGCCAGCGCTTTGCCACTGCTGACAAAGGTGTCCAGCTTGGACTCGTCCGGCAGCTTGACCACCAACCCGCGCAGACCCTCGCCCAAGGTGGTTACGCCATCGGCCAGCTTGGCGGTGCTGGCCTCAGCGCGCGCCATACCGCGAGACAGGCGGGTGCTGGCCTCTATCGCGGTGACCAAGCCTTGTTTGAGCTGACCTCCACCCGCCGCCAATTCGCCCGCGCCTTTGGAAATTTGCTCGCCCACCATCAGAATCGGCGCGGTTTGCTCTTGCATCAGCGTAGCCCCATCGGTCAGTTTGCCGGCACCCGCTTGCAGTTGCTCCAGGCCCGTGCCCAGGTCACGCTGCAAACCGGTCAGGCGCTGGGTGCCGTTTTTGAGGGATTTCAGGTCGGCTTCCAGCGGCAACTTGGCCTCCATGGCGCGCAGCCCGGTGCCCACTTGCTTGAACCCGGTGGTGAGTTGGGACGCAGCCTGGCTGTGTTTTTCGGCACCCTCGTCCAGCCGTGCCACGCCCGTTTTCAACTCTGCCAAGCCTGAGCGCAATTTCTCCAGACTTTTGCCCGACCCAGCCGCGTTGGCCAGGACTTGCTCCCAGCGTTTTTCATTCAGTGCCTCATTCACCCGGTGGCCTAAGTCCTCGGCAAAGCGCCGGGCAAACCCGGCGGCGGCATAGTTGTTGCCTTCGGACAAAACTACCGTGACCTTGCCCGCGCCCGGGTTCACACCCGGCACCGCGTTAGCGCTGAAGTCTGCCGGGATGATGACGGCAAACGCCAGTTGACCCAAACCGACATCTTTGCGCGCGGCGTCCGCATCGGCCAGGGCTTTGAAGCCAAAGGTGCCGGATTTGATCAGCTCAGTGGTCAACTCGCGCCCCATATTGACCACTTGCCCCCGGTAGCTGATGCCCGCGTCCAGGTTGACGATAGCCACTGGCAGCAAGTTCGTTTTGGCGTTGGGGTCCCAGACGCTGGAGAGGTAAATCAGCGCGTAAATAGCGGGGACTACGGCAATGGCCAACGCAGCCAGGCCCAACCGGGGAAAGCGCCGGAATAACGCCAGCTCGGACAGCACGATGCGCACGATGGCGCGGCCTTGGGTTTGCAAGTGATGGGCAGGAGACATCCGGTAATTCTCCCCGGTTTGTGCGCAGCGCGTATGCCGTGCTTCTTTGTCAAGCAGCCTGATCGTTTTTGGCGTCCTGCATGAAGCCACCAAAAAACGAAGCCAGTTCGGCTGTGGCATCCAGCGGCAGAATATGCGCGATGTACTGATCTGGCCGCACCACCACCAGGCATCCACGCTCACGGTCGATTTGACGCAGGTCGTAAATGTTTTGGCCGGCGCGGTTTGGGTTCAAGTCAGCCACCGCACAAAACGCCTTTTCATAGTCCCGCAACCCGTATCGCCCCTTGTGCGGGAACAGCAGTTCGGGCATGGTGGTGATTGCCAGCTGATGGTGGCTCTGCTGGAACACGGCCCGCACGTCGAAGATTGAGTCCAGGTCGGCACCCGCCGGGGTGTAACGCCTGACCGGTGCTTCCGGCGCATCAACCAAACAGCGGCACAGCTTGCCGAGTGGAGAATCTGGCCCAGCATCATCACCCTGGCCCGCAAAGGCGATCAGGCGCCAGCGGCCATCCGCCAGCAGGGCTTGCCCCAACTGCATGCACTTGCCATCACCCATGCGAACCACCGGTGCGGAATGAAACCGGGTACCAATCGTCAACCCCTGCGCCAGATGTTGGTGGGTAGAAGTCCCGGTCAGCAACGCGGGCAGGTATTGGGTTGCCGTGCCGGCCGTGTAGCGCCCATGCTGTACAAAGTAGTGCTGCACTTCGGCGGGCTCGATGCCCGTGCCAGCCGGATCGCCGGGCTTCTTCAATGGCGCGCTGAGCATGGCAGCCCATTCACGGTCAAAGTCGATCAGCTGCTTTGCCACCGCCTGCCGCTCCGCGGAGTAGGTGTGAAGCAGGCTGGGTGGGCAGCGGCCACGTAACACCGCCGCCAGCTTCCAGCCCAGGTTGAAGGTATCTTGCATGGAGACGTTCATGCCCTGCCCCGCCTTGGGGCTGTGGGTGTGACAGGCATCACCAGCAATAAAGATGCGGGGCACACGGGTACTCATCTCCTGCGGCTCCAAATCATCAAACCGGTCACACAGCCGCTGGCCAATTTCATAAACCGACCACCAAGCCACTTCTTTCACGTCAAGGGTGTAGGGATGAAAAATGCGCCGGGCAGCGGCAATCAACTGCTCGATGCTGATGTTTCGGGCCGCGACGCGCTCGTTGACTGCGAGTTTGTCGAGTTCCACATAGATGCGCACCAGGTAGCCGCCCTCACGCGGGATGAGCACGATGCTGCCTTCGCTGGCGGACTGGATCAACGCCTTGAATCGGATGTCCGGAAAGTCGGTCACCACCAACACGTCCATCACGCCCCAGGCATGGTTGGCCGAATCGCCTTGCAGCGTGCGGCCCATGGACTGACGCACTTTGCTGCGGGCACCATCGCACCCCACCACATAACGGGCGCGGATGGTCTCTACCTGACCACCCCGATCAAACCGGGCGGTCACAGGATGGGATGTTGCGCTCTCAGGGGCCCGCTCTACGCCCAACAGGGTGCGCCCATAGTGCGGCACCAAACCAGTGACCGATTTCTGCATGGACTCCAGGTAAAAATCATGCACACGGGCCTGGTTCAGAATGACGTGCGGCATGTGCGACAAGCCGTCTTCCACATCCTGCACG
>JANOLC010000026.1:0-14208 GCA_031419575.1 Burkholderiales bacterium
GGTGCCCACGGTGGAGGCCGCCATGAAGTGTGTGGACGCGGGCATCGACGGCCTCGTGGTCGAAGGTGCTGAAGGGGGTGGCTTCAAGAATCCGGAAGAAGTCTCAACGCTGGTGCTGTTGCAGGCCATTCGCGCACGCACCGACGTGCCCATGATTGCGGCGGGCGGTATCTGTGATGGGCGTGGCATGGCGGCGGCGTTTGCATTGGGGGCTGAAGGCATTCAAATGGGCACGCGCTTTGTGAGCTGCGCAGAGAGCCCCGTGCATGGCAACTACAAGAACGCCATCGTTAACGCCTCAGAAACAGGCACGTTCATGCTGAACAAGAAATCCACGCCCTGCATTCGTGCCCTGAAGTCACAACGCACCCAGGCCATTTATGACGAGGGTGTGATGTCGTTTGAGTCCATGAAGGGCATTCGCAGTGTGTACTTTGACGGCGACATGGAAGCCGCGCCCGCGCTGGCTGGGCAGACTGTCGGCCTGATTGACTCCGTCAAGTCAGCCAAGCAGATCATTGATGACACAGTGGCTGAATTTTTTGCCATCACCGCAAGGTTGGGTGCACTGGCCCTGGCGCGCAGTTTTGGATGACAGCAGGTCAAACCGTTCAGGCTGAGCTTGTTGAAGCCCTTCGACAAGCTCAGGGCGAACGGAAAATGTATCAGCTAGGCAAACGAAACTACTTCGCGTCCGGCAATTCAATCTTGAATTCCAGCACTTCCAGGTTATCCAGACGTTCCACATTCACCTTGAGGTGATCGGGGTTGATCTTGATGTACTTGCTGATCACGGCAATCAAATCGCGCTGCAGTGCAGGCAGGTAGTCCGGCTCGGCGGCGTTGCGGCCACTGCGCTCGTGCGCCAGAATGAACTGCAAACGGTCTTTGGCGACATTGGCGGTTTTTTTCTTTTCGCCAAGAAAGAAGGAGAGGAATGACATAACCGTGATCTTTATTTGGCTTTGAACAGACGCTTGAAGAAGCCGTCTTTTTTGGCATCAATAAAGCGCATCGGCTTGTCTTCACCCAGGAAACGGTCAATCACGTCCTTGTAAGCTTCCGACACATCGCTGCCCTGCATATGCACGGCAGGCACGCCCTGGTTAGAGGCCTGCAAGACCGACTCGCTCTCGGGAATCACGCCAATCAGCTTGATGCGCAAAATGTCCTTGATGTCTTCGATTGACAGCATCTGCCCCTGGTCCACGCGCGCCGGGTTGTAGCGGGTAATGAGCAGATGTTCCTTGATGGGGTCCAGCCCTTCAATCGCGCGCTTGGTCTTGCTCGACAACATGCCCAGAATGCGGTCGGAGTCGCGCACGGAAGACACCTCGGGGTTGGTCACCACCAGCGCCTCGTCGGCAAAGTGCATCGCCATCAGCGCGCCGGTCTCAATGCCAGCGGGTGAGTCACACACGATGAACTCGAACCCCATGCCGGCCAGGTCGTTCAGGATTTTTTCGACCCCCTCCTGGCTTAGCGCATCTTTGTCGCGCGTTTGCGATGCCGCCAGCACGTACAGGTTGTCGCATTGTTTGTCTTTGATGAGCGCCTGGTTCAGGTTGGCCTCACCCTGGATGACGTTGATGAAGTCATACACCACACGGCGTTCGCAGCCCATGATGAGGTCCAGGTTGCGCAAGCCCACGTCGAAGTCGATGACCACAGTCTTGTGGCCGCGCAGGGCCAGGCCGGTGGCGAAACTGGCACTGGTGGTGGTTTTGCCAACGCCACCTTTGCCTGAGGTGACGACGATAATTTTTGCCATGAGGAGATATCTTTCAGATTGAGTTAGTCGTGAGCCTGAGCAGGAATCTAAGCGAGAGCCTACGAGGTTAGAGGCTCGAAAATAAGTTTGTCGCCCTCGGGGCCACCCAGTCGTATCTGGGCTGGCTTGCCGTGCACGGTGTCTGGCAGAGGCTTTTCGCTAGTGCGGTAAATGCCGGCGATGGAAATCAATTCAGGCTCCATGCTGAGCGCAAAAATACGCGCCTCGGTGTTGCCGCGCGCACCGGCCATGGCTTTGCCACGCAAGGGCGCATAGACGTGAATGTTGCCGTCCGCTATGACTTCGGCCCCCTGGTTGACCATGGCCAGCACCACCAGGTCACCGCCGCGCGCATAGGCTTTTTGGCCTGAACGCAGGGGCTTGTCGATGACCAGGGTGGGAACAGAGCGGGGCATCTCGGGAACAGGTTCCACCGCTTGGGCGACGAGTTTGGGAACGGAGCGCACTGGCTCGGGTGCCAGCACCAAGCCCGCATCCAGTGCGGCTTGTGTCAGGGCCGGGCTGGCCCCCCGAATGGCCATGGGCCGCAAACTGTACTGACGAAGCAGCGTCAGCAGCTCGGGCAAATCCACCGCCGCATCAGGTGCCAGTTTTGAGAAGTCAATCACCGCGCCCTCGTGGTCGAAGAAATCGGGGCTTTCGCCCTCAGGCCCAAACCGCGCCGCCAAGTCTTGCGCCAATGCCGACAAGCCTTCAGTTTTGAGGAACAGCGCCAGCAGCGGCAGTTGCGTGCTTTTGATGTCGAGTGCGAGGGGTACAGCGCCTGTAGCGGGGTCAGTGGTCGCAACGGTCATTGAGGAGGGGAATCAGGTAAATCAGCTGGTGATTTTACCAGTCGGGTCTTGGCACGAGTCCGGACTCTGAGTGGAATGGCACCCCGGCGCTACCATTCATAGCCCATGCGCCGCAAAATCCCCGCCACCCACACCCTGTTGTGCTTTGAAGCGGCTGCCCGGCACGAAAGCTACACCCGCGCGGCGCAGGAGCTGTCGCTGACGCAAAGTGCCGTGTCTCGCCAGATAACTTCTCTGGAGGAGTTCCTGGGCCAGACGCTGTTCCGGCGCACGCGACACGGCGTAGCGCTCACCCCACGCGGGGCCGAATATGCCACTCAGGTGGCAGAGCGGCTGCGCGCCCTAGAGCGCGACACGCTGGATGCCATGTCGCACCAGGGGGCTGGTGGTGCCATTCACCTGGCCGCCGTACCCACGTTTGCCACGCGCTGGCTGATACCGCGCCTGCCGCAACTGGTGGCAAAGTACCCGGACATCACCGTGCATATTGAGACACAAACCCGCCCCTTCATGTTTGCGGGCACGGGCTTTGATGCCGCGCTGTACGCCGGCACACCCGAGCAGGTGGCCAACTGGGCGGGTACCCACGCCGTGGCGCTAGTGGCCGAAGAAGTGGTGCCGGTGTGCAGCCCCGCATTGAAACAGCAACCACTGGCCCCGGCCCAGGTGGCCGATCTGCCACTGCTGCAACAAAGCACCCGCCCTGATGGCTGGCGACAATGGTTTGATGCGATGGGTGTGGTGGCTCCCAATGCGCTGTCGGGTCCGCGTTACGAGTTGTTTTCCATGACTGCCGCCGCCGCAACCCATGGCCTGGGCGTTGCGCTGGTGCCGCGCCTGCTGATTGAAGCCGAATTGGCGCGCGGCGACCTGGTAGTCGCCTTCGACCAGCCTTTAAAAAGCGGGCGCTCGTATTGGCTGGTGATGCCTCAGCGGAGCGACGACAAGCCCGCGCTGACTTCGTTTGCAAACTGGCTGGTGGGCGTTGCGGCAGAAACCGGGTAAACCCTCATTGTGATTTCATTGGATTTTTGTATTCTGTATACAGAATTCAGTTCAATCACGGCCATGGCATCTCACCTCATCAAAATCGAATCCACACCTGACCTGGTGGACCAGGTCTATCGCAGCCTGCTGGATGCCATCAGCGATGGTTCCCTGGCACCTGGCGCGCGCATCATGCAAGAAGACATTGCCACGCAACTGGCGGTGTCGCGCCAGCCGGTGTTGCAGGCGCTGCGCCTGCTCAAGAAAGACGGTTTCGTGTTGGATGCCCTCGGGCGTGGCGTGCTGGTTGCCCCGCTGGATGTGGCCCGGCTGGCGCAGATCTACCAAGTGCGCAGTGCGCTCGATGCGCTGGCGGCTCGCCTGGCCGCAAGGGCGCGTTACCCACTGGACATGGGACTGATCAACCAGGGGCGTGAGGCGGCCCGTGGCACCCAGGTCAAGCCCATGATGGCCGCCGACGAGGCCTTTCATGCGGCCATTTATGCGGCATCCGGCAACCCACTGATCGCCCAAAGTGCGCAGTTGCACTGGCAGCATATTCGCCGTGCGATGGGTGCCGTGCTGCAGTTGTCCACCATGCGCGAATCCATCTGGGACGAGCACGAAGCCATTGCCAACGCCATTCGCAAGGGCGACGAACGCCAGGCCGAATCACTGATCCGCCAGCATGGCGAAGACGCAGGCCACAACCTGGCCCGCCTGCTCAACGAAGCCCTGAGCATCCAAGCCCTGAGCACAAAACCCAAACCCTAGGAGACAGATCATGAAATTGACCCCCGAGCAACGCACCCAGTTTGACCGTGACGGTTACCTGTTTTTCCCCGGCCTGTTTACCACCGAAGAAACCCAGGTGCTGGTGGATGCGGTGCCCGCCCTCTATGACCGACGCGAAGACTACAACGTACGCGAAAAAGGCAAAGAGGCTGTGCGCACCAACTTTGCGGCCCACATGTACAGCGAGCCATTTGCCAAGCTGGCCCGCCACCCGCGCATGATCGAGCCGGTGCAAGACCTGCTGGAAGAAGAGCTCTACATGCACCAGTTCAAGATCAACGGCAAGATGGCGTTTGAAGGCGATGTGTGGCAGTGGCACCAGGACTACGGCACCTGGCTCAACGACGACATGATGCCCACCGAACGCGCCATGAACATCGCGATTTTTCTGGACGATGTGAACGAGCACAACGGCCCGCTGATGTTCATCCCCGGCAGCCATAAAAAAGGCGTCGTCGATGCCAAGCATGACCTCACCACCACCAGCTACCCGCTATGGACGGTGGACAACGATTTGATCCGTCAGCTGGTGCAGCGGGGGGGGGGCAAAAATGGCGGCATCGTCAGCCCCAAAGGCCCGGCCGGTTCGATGATCCTGTTTCACTCCTGCCTGGTACACGCGTCAGGCTCCAACCTGTCACCCTTCAACCGCGTGGCGGTATACCTGAGCCTGTGCGCCGTCAGCAACCACATCCGCCGCCACAAACGCCCCGAATACATCGCCCACCGTGACTTCACACCCATCACTTGCCTGCCCGATGACTGCCTGCTGAACGACTACCCCGTTGACCTGCCCTGGAAAGACGGCATACCCGCCACCGCCATGCAGACCTCGATGGAAGAAATAGCGCCTGAGCGCAAAGCGGCCTGAGCACGGAAACACATGAACTTGTTTACCAAACTTCAGCAGCGCGCGGCCGACAACAAACCGGTGCGCATCGGCCTGATCGGTGCCGGCAAGTTCGGCTCCATGTACCTGGCGCAAATCCCGCGGACACCCGGCGTGCACCTGGTAGCCATTGCCGACCTGTCCCCCGACGCCGCACGCGCCAATCTGGCTCGTGTGGGGTGGAAACCCGAGCAAGTCATTGCCCCGTCTGCAGAGTCAGCTATAAAAACAGGAGCAACCTGGATCACCGACGACTGGAACGCGGTAGTCACCCATCCGCAGATCGACATCATCGTGGAGTGCACCGGCAACCCGATTGCGGCGGTAGAGCACTGCCTGCAAGCCTTTGCCCATGGCAAACACGTGGTCAACGTCACGGTAGAAGCGGACGCATTTTGTGGCCCGCTGCTGGCGCGCAAAGCGGCGCAGGCCGGTGTGATTTATTCGCTGGCTTTCGGTGACCAGCCCGCGCTGATTTGTGATCTGGTGGACTGGGCGCGCACCTGCGGTTTCCCCGTGGTGGCTGCAGGCCGGGGCCACAAGTGGCTGCCGCATTTTTGCGAGTCCACCCCCGACACCGTGTGGGGCAACTATGGCCTCACGCCCGAACAAGCAGCGCGTGGCGGGCTCAACCCCAAAATGTTCAACAGCTTTCTGGATGGCTCCAAGCCGTCGATTGAAAGCACAGCGGTGGCCAACGCCACAGGCCTGACCGTGCCCAGCAACGGCCTGCTGTACCCACCCGCCAGCGTGGAAGACATTCCGTTTGTGACGCGACCCATTTCTGAGGGCGGTGTGCTGGAGCGCAAGGGCATGGTCGAGGTGATCTCGTCCCTGGAGGCCAATGGCCGCAAGATCCCCTACGACATTCGCATGGGCGTGTGGGTGACGGTGGAGGCCGAGACGGATTACATCAAGAACTGCTTTGAAGAGTACAACGCGCACACCGACCCCAGTGGGCGCTATTTCACGCTGTACAAGCGCTGGCATTTAATCGGGCTGGAAGTGGGTGTGTCGGTCGCCTCCGTCGCATTGCGCGGCGAGCCCACAGGCGTGGCTACGTGCTGGAATGCCGACGTGGTGGCCACCGCCAAGAAAGATTTGAAACCCGGCGACATGCTGGATGGCGAAGGCGGCTACACGGTGTGGGGCAAGCTGCTACCTTCTGACACTTCCCTGAAGATGGGCGGCTTGCCGTTGGGCTTGGCGCATCAAGTCAAGGTGGTGCGCACCGTCAAAAAAGGTCAAAGCCTGAGTTGGGACGATGTGGCGATGGACACCGCAACAGATGCGTACAAAGTGCGGCGCGAGATGGAGGGTATGTTTGCGCCGGCTGTGGCGTTGAAGAAGGCGGCCTGATACTTCTCGCTACCGATGGACCGGCCGAGGCGACAAGGCAAGGGGCATGCAGTTTTGGCGCGGAAGCACGCGCGAGAACGAAAAATCGGCGGCAGGGTTGCCTTGATTTTTTGTGTTGATCAAAGACCGTTACCGCGCGCATTCCACACCAAACCCCGGCCCCCTTGCCTTATCACCTCGGCCTGCGCGGAAAACACAATCATTTTTCATAACGATCCCAAGAAATAAACTTGCGGGGTCGAGTCGACAATAAACTTTGGACGCGAATTCGTTTCTTAATTTACGCGCTGCCAACTCAACACACCACATTGACCGTAACTTATGAAAATTGCAGCAGGTACAGGTTTGGCGATGGTAGCTACCGTGATTTTCACAGCCTACCTTTTTTCAAAAATGCGCAACAGTGATTTCATCAATCGGGTGTAGTCCGAAATTGAGTTGGGCTCTAAGGAGCTGGATTTGGCCAAGCTAATACCAGGGACCTGGGAACTTGTTTGTGACAGCTCTGGTTATGGCGGCCCAGTCTATTTACAGCAATACAACAGAACCTATGAGCCGGTAGGCGAGATGCAAGATGGTGCGTGGGGATTAATATTCATTCAGAAGGACGGCACATTTGTTTCGGAAACTGGCAGTCGGCGCCATGGCTTTACGTTCGATTTTGGTTGTATCGAAAAGAGTAAAGCTCGCTTGACACTAAAAAACTCAGCCGAGTTAGTTTGGGTCAACGAACGAACAGGCAGCTAAGGAATCTGCGTCACCTCAATCCGTCCTGTGCTTGTCACCTATTGTGGAAAAACACCCAGCACGTTGATTGGGCAATGTGACCGGGCTTTGGGGTGAAATGCGCGCGGTGGTTAAACCCGTAGCGAACTCAGCAGAACTCCACCAACTCAAAGGTTGCTCAAACCAGGGTCGATATGATCAACTCGCATTCAACACACAGCCAACCGCCCCCGTGACCATTCCAATTCTTTTTCCCCAAGGCGGGTGTCCTGACTGATTCACACGACGCACAAAGCGCCCCCGTCCCCAAAGGCCGCTGGTCGCGCTTGGCAAGGTTAGGCACCATGGCGACGGGCGTGGCGGGTGGCATGCTGGCCGAGAGGGTGCGGCAACTGGCGCAGGGCAAGCGGCCCAAGATCAGTGACCTGTTGCTGACACCGGCCAACGCCATTCGCGTGACACAACAACTTGCTCAGTTGCGGGGCGCGGCCATGAAGGTGGGGCAGCTGATCTCCATGGACACGGGCGACATGTTGCCACCCGAGTTGGCGCAAATATTGGCGCGGCTGCGATCTGATGCTCAGCCCATGCCCAAGAAGCAACTGATGAGCGTGTTGGACGCCAGCTGGGGGCCGGGCTGGCAGGCCAAGTTCAAGACCTTTTCTTTTGTGCCACTGGCGGCCGCGTCCATTGGACAGGTGCACCGCGCCCAGCGCGTCGATGCTCACGGGCAAGCCCAGGAACTGGCCATCAAAATCCAGTACCCCGGCGTACGCGAGAGCATCAACAGCGATGTGGACAACGTGGCCAGCCTGCTGCGCATGACGGGCCTGCTGCCCCGCACACTGGACTTGGCCCCGCTGCTGCGCCAGGCCAAGACCCAGCTGCATGACGAGGCCGACTACCTGCGCGAAGGCAGCTACCTGCAGCGCTACGCCACGCTGCTGGCCGATTCACCCGAATTCTTGGTGCCTGAATTGCACGCTCACCTGACCACGCCCAGCGTGCTGGCCATGTCGTTCGTCAGCGGTGTGGCGGTGGAGACGATGGTGAACGCACCACAAGACGAGCGCAACCGCATCGTCAGCCTGCTGATGGGTTTGCTGTTTCGTGAACTGTTTGAGTTTCAGCTGATTCAAACGGATTCCAACTTTGCCAACTACCGTTACAACACCGACACGCATCAATTGGTCTTGCTGGATTTTGGTGCCACGCGGCCACTCAAAACCGCGATGGCGCGCGGCTTTCACCGCCTGGTGAAAGCGGCAGCCGCAGGTGATGCAGAGACGATGCGCAAGGCCGCGCTGGGTCTGGGCTACTTTGCAGACGACACGCAAGAGAAACACCAACGCGCCGTTCTGGAGCTATTTGACATTGCCCTGGAACCGCTGCGCTTTGACGGTGACTACGACTTTGCCGAATCGACCATGCCCGCCCAACTGCGCGATGCTGGTATTGCGCTTGGTTTGGACCGTGACTTCTGGCACATCCCACCCATCGACACCTTGTTGCTGCACCGAAAACTGGGCGGCCTGTTTTTGCTGGCAGCGCGCTTGCGGGCACAGGTCAATGTGCGTGCGCTGATGCAAAACCACTTGAGGAGCTGATGCTCAGAATGGATCAGGGCTGGCGCACCATCACCGGCGCAATCTGGAACACGTTGGCCGTGTTGATGTCCACCGTCACCTTGACCCAATGCAACGACGGGCTGCCAAAGGTTTGCAGGCGCGTCAAATTGGGCAACACTTTGGTGGGGCTGTACAGCGGTTTGTCCACCTTGAAGAAGTGCGTGTCGCCATGCACAAACAACACCTGACCCTTGAACGCCTCCGTCTGCTTCACCAGGCTGTCCATGAAGAAGCGGTAGCCGCTAAACCCCGGTGCCATGCTCTCGTCAATGTCTTCGGTTTCCGGCAAATCAAAGCCGGGGTCGGCCTGCACCACCACCACCAAGCCTGCTGCGTTTGCTGCTTTGGCTTGGGCAAATGAGGCGGCCATCCACTCGACGTTAGCCGCGTCGCGCTCCAGGTATTCGGCATTGCCGGCATCACATTGCGCAGCCTTGCGGGCACTCTTGTTGCCGCACTCTTTGGCGTTCAACACCAGATTGTTATTGCTGCCTGGCATGTTGATGCCAACAAACACCACACCACCCCGGTTGAAGCGGGTGTTCTCCACAAACTTCTCGCCCAGCTTGCCCTGGTGCTCCAATGGCAACTGGCTTTGGCCCAAGCTGTTGAGCGTGGGGAACATCACCTTGCGCAAATGGCTCAGGCGCTCCAACGAATCCATGCCGCCGTTATTCAGGCGGTGGCAGTCCGTCCACTCGTTGTCGCCCGGCACATAAACGACCGGCCTGACCATGGCACCAAACATCTTCAGCGCATCGGTGTAAATCTCATTCGTGCATTGCGAGCTGCCGTCCTTGATGTCACCGTCGTAAATCGAGAACGCAATGTCAGACTGGTTAATGCTTTGCAACACTGCGGGCAACTTCGGGTCGTCCCCCGCTTTTTTGTAAGGCATGTCGCCCCACAAGCCAAACGAGAATCCCTGGCCTGACAGTTGCGGGCCAGATGCACAGCCCATCAACCCCAACGCAAGCACCGACAGAGCCGTACAAACCAGACTTTTTCTCAACATGGAACACCTTTTTAATGACGATTTGGTGACCAATGTAGGTGCAGGTTGTGACATTGGTGTGACGGCGTTTTAGCGCTTACCCTTCCAGTCGCTGTTTGGCAAACCCCACATACCAATCCAGACACCCAGGGTTGGCCATGGCTTCCTTGTTGATGACCTTTTCTATGGGCTGGCCCAACAGCAGTTTCTTGATGGGCAACTCCTGCTTTTTACCGGTCAGCGTGCGGGGGATCTCAGCCACTTGAAAGATGTCGTTGGGCAAAAAGCGCGGTGACAGCGCAACGCGGATGGCATCGTTGAGCCGGGCGCGCATGGCATCGTCCAGGGCCACGCCGTCACGCAACACCACAAACAGCGGCATGTAGCTTTCACGGCCCAAGTATTCCAGGTCCACCACCATGCTGTCCAGCACTTCTGGCAGGGCTTCCACTGCGCTGTACAACTCGCTGGTGCCCATGCGCAGGCCGTGGCGGTTGATGGTGGCGTCGCTGCGGCCATAGATGATGCAGCCGCCATTCGCGCCGATCTTGAGCCAGTCGCCATGCCGCCAGGGGGCGGATTTACCACCCCTGCCGGGGTACATGTCGAAGTAGCTCGACAAGTAGCGTTTGTGGCCCTCGTCGCCCCAAAAGTACAGCGGCATGGACGGTATGGGGCGACTGCAAATCAGCTCGCCAACTTCGCCAATCACGGGTTCGCCTTGCTCGCTCCAGGCCTCGACGGCGCAACCCAGTAGGCGGCATTGCATCTCACCGGGGATAAGGGGAAGGGTTCGGTTGCCACCAATAAACGCGCCTGCAAAGTCCGTCCCGCCCGATATGTTGCACCACCAGATGTCAGGAGTCCCCAGCTTGGCAAACTGCGCCGTGCCCCAGTTCTGTGTGTCTTCATTCAAGGGCGAGCCGGTCGTGCCCAGGGCGCGCACGGTGCGCAAACCGGGGAACTGGGTCAGATCTACCCCCGATTTCATACAGTTGGCAAAAAACGCGGCCCCCGCGCCAAAAAAGGTCACGCCCAGTTCTGCCGCAAAGCGCCACAGCGTGGTCCAGTCCGGGGCTAATCTGTTGCCTGCGGCGTCTACGGTTGTACCGGCCGGGTTGCCGTCAAAAATGCAGCAGGTGGTGCCGCTGAGCAGGCCACTCATTTGCGCGTTCCACATCACCCAGCCGGTGGAGCTGTACCAAAAATAGCGCTCGTCCCAGCTGTTGGCCTCATAGCTGCAGCCGATGTCGTTGTGCAGACGTTTGAGCGCCAGCGCCACGATGACGGTACCACCGTGGCCATGCACGATGGGTTTGGGCAGGCCCGTGGTGCCGCTGGAATACACAATCCACAGCGGATGGTCAAACGGTAGCCACAGGGGTTCGAACGCGGCAGTTTCAGCATCATTTCGGTCTGTAGTCCTGGTCATATCTACATAGTTAGCTATTGTTTTTGTAGTGTCTGGTTGGATGAATTGGGGCAATCCCAGGTTGCGATGCACGATCACGTGGCGCAGGCTGGGCAGTGCGGCGCACAGCTCGGCCACCACGCTCAGGCGCTCCAGGTCGCGCCCGCCGTAGGTCACGCCGTCGCAGGCAATCAACACCTTGGGCTCGATTTGTCGGAAGCGGTCCAGCACGGCGTGGGTGCCCATGTCAGGTGCGCAAATGCTCCACACGCCGCCGATGCTCACGGTCGCCAAAAACGCAATCATCGCTTCGGGGATATTGGGCAGATAGGCGGCCACGCGGTCACCGGGCAGCACGCCTTGGGCTTGGAGATGCAAGGCCATGGAGGCCACCTGCTGGCGCAAATCTGGCCAGCTGAGTTCCCGAGCAGGTTCAGTGCCTAAGCTCTTTTCGCTGTGGCTGATGATGGCCTTGAAGCCTGCAGCGTGGGCTGCGTCCACATGGCGAAACACCTGGTGCACGTAGTTGAATTGTGCGCCGGGGAACCACTTCGCATCGATCATTCTTGCCGAGCCACCCTGGCCCTCAGGCTCCACCAGCACCGCCGTGTGGGGCGTGGGCGATTGCAGGGCGTAGAAGTCCCATATGGTTTGCCAATAGGTGTCCAGATCGGTCACCGACCAATCCCACAAGGCCTGGTAAGAATCAAAGGTCAGACCCCGTTCTCGCGCCAGCCAGTCCTGGTACAGGCTGATTTGGGGAATGAACGGTGCGGCGAAGAGTGGATTGCTGGCTGGGTGAATCGATTGAGTCATAGCGCCTGAGCGTACCCGCAGGCGGATGAGAGGAAAATCGCGGAAAACCCGCTACCTGATTGCGCTGGCTGACCGAGAGCATCTTGGTCGGCACTGGCGCGCGCTTTCCCGACCGGGTGGAGATCAGCTTGTTTAGGGTAGCGTGAGTTTGAAAGCCAAGCTCATCGCTCGAGTCACTATAAATTACATAGCTAACTAATCAATAGTGACGGGGACAAGCGGCACTTTTTAGCTATAGTCTCTTCTTCAAAGCCTTTTTTAACCCTTGGAACTTGCATGCGTATCTGGAAAAGCCCGGTGTCTGTGGAACACCTCACCACCATCCACCTGAACACCGCAGTGGCGGCGTTAGGCATAGAGTTTCTGGAGGTAGGTGACGACTTCATCACCGCGCGCGTGCCGGTGGACCACCGCACCAAGCAACCGTTTGGCCTGCTTCACGGCGGGGTGAGTGTGGTGCTGGCAGAGACGTTGGGCTCTTGCGGGGCGGCCTCTGCGGCGGAGCCGGGTCACCGCTGCGTGGGGCTGGACATCAACGCCAATCACCTCAAGGGCGCCACCAGCGGCTGGGTCACTGGCATCACACGGCCCGTGCACATTGGGCGCACCACACAGGTGTGGCAGATTGATTTGCGCAACGATGCGGGCGAGTTGACCTGCGTGTCGCGCATCACGATGGCAGTGCTGGCGCCGCGGTAGCCGTGGCCTCAACGGCAGCGGCTGATTGGGTCATCAGCGCCAACAGGCCCTCGACTGGGCCGGGTCGGCCAAAGAAATAACCTTGGTAGGCGTAGCAACCTTGGGCGGCTAAAAAATCGCGCTGGGCCTGGGTTTCAACCCCCTCGGCAATCACGTTCAGGCCCAGGCTTTGGCCCAGCGCCACGATGGTTTTGGTAATGACGGCATCGTTGGGGTCGGTCAAGGCGTCGCGCACAAAGGTCTGGTCGATTTTGAGCTGGTCCAGCGGCAGGCGTTTCAGGTAGGACAGCGACGAGTAGCCCGTACCAAAGTCGTCCAGCGAGAAGCCCACGCCTTGCGTTTTGAGGGCTATCATTTTGGCGATGATGTCGTCCACGTCATCCACCAGCATGCTCTCGGTCAACTCCAGTTTGAGCCGGGCGGCGGGGGCCCCGGTGCGGGCCACCACGTCCAGCACTTCCTGCACAAACTCGGACTGACGAAACTGGCGCGCGCTCACGTTTACCGACAGCGTCAAGCGTGCGGTTGGCGGCTCTGTAGCCCACGCAGCCAGTTGCAGGCAGGCGGTTTTAAGCACCCAGTTGCCCAACGGCACGATGAGGCCAGATTCTTCTGCCAGCGGGATGAATTGGGCGGGCGACACCATGCCGCGCACCGGATGCTGCCAGCGCACCAGCACCTCGGCCCCAGTCAGCTCTCCCTGCAGGTTGACCTGAGCCTGGTAGTGAAGCACCAGTTGCTCTTGCTGTAGCCCCAAGCGCAAATCCACCTCCAGCGCATGGCGCGCGGCCACGGCGGCTTGCATGGTCGGGTCAAAAAAGCAGACGGTGTTACGGCCCATGTTTTTGGCTTGGTACAACGCCATGTCCGCCCGCTTGAACAGCTCATCCACTGTGCTTTCACCGGTTGACACGGGCATGTCTGGTTCACTCGGCAGGCCACCAAACAGGGCAATGCCCACACTGCCACTGCCCTGGTGTTCCACGCCGCCCAGGGGGTAGGGCAATTTCAGCGCGGCCAGCACTTTGGCACCCACGGCTTCAACTTGGGCGGCAGCCTCTGCGTTGTGGGGGCTCAAGTCCTTGAGCATGACGACGAACTCGTCACCCCCCAGGCGGGCCACGGTGTCATCCACGCGGATGCAGGCGCTCAAGCGCTGGGCGGTTTGCTGCAACAGCAGGTCGCCCTTTTCGTGACCATGGGTGTCGTTCAGAGTTTTGAAATTGTCCAGGTCAATGAACAGCAAGGCCCCTTGCGCCTGGCTGCGGGTGGCGGCGGCCAGGGCCTGGCGCAGGCGGTCCAGCAGCAGGCGGCGGTT
>JANOLC010000027.1:0-4803 GCA_031419575.1 Burkholderiales bacterium
GGGCTGCCACAGACGCGGTGTCTGCATACTCGGACCGAACACGAATGAAACTGGTGCCACTGGCGCCCATTCCCGGGATAGCCGTAGAAAGCGTGCTTCCATCAGCTTGAACGGTCTGGCGGCTGGAATTGATCTTGGGGAACACCATGCCGTCCGAGCCACGAATCAAGGTCACATAGGTGTTCTTGGGTGTTGTCACCACCACATGCGTGATATTGCCGATCAACGGGACGTTGATGGTGTAACCCGTGCTGTAGTAGGTGGAAGCGGCCTGGTTGGGGAACTCGCGCAACTGAGCGTAAGCGGATACGCCACCACCAAAGGCGTACTGATTGCCGATCTGCTTGAGCTTGCCGTCGGTGTCCTTGCGAACCACAAGCGTGTCGTGAGCCTCGTTGCCCAGGACGTCTTTCGATTTGTACCCAATGACCACATCACCGTTTCGGCGGGTGAACTCGTAGGTGCCCTGGCTGAAAACAACACCGGTGGCGCCGTTGACGAACAGGCTTGTGAACACGAAGTTGCCAGCGTTGTCACGGCCCACCAATTTACCGTTGGACTTGAAATTGGCAGGGTCGTTGCCGAAGAATGCATTGCGGCAATCCGGTGCGGTGACGTTGGCGGCCGTACCCGTGGCGAAGCCGTTTGTCACTGCGCTGTTAACGCGCGTGGTCAGTGGCAAGGCATAGCAAGTCGTCAACTGCGCCAGATGCTGGGCGATCAGCGCAGAGGTGCCGGCAGCCACCAAGCTTGTCGCATCAATCGTCGGCATGACCGGGATGGCGGCCAGCACGGTGGCGTTGTTGAACTGGATCGTGAGGGGCGTTGCGGTGTCTGCCAGCTGCTGCTTCACGCCAATTTCGATATTGGTGGTGGTTGCACTGGAGGGCGTGACGGTTATTTTCACGGAATCCAGCAAACGGTCATAGCCGGTGCCGTCGGCCGGGAAGTCTGAAGTCAGCGGGTCAGACGCTGTGGTGCCGGTGGCGGTGAGAATGGGCGCCAATATGGTCTGCACCTCTCTGACCTTTAAGGCAATTTTGTCGAAGTCAATGACGGTAGGCGCTGCGGCTAATTCGGCTGCCAGTTTGAGTGGGTCACCCGACGGAGACAGACGCGATGCGATCAGGTTGGAGATGGGCGTGATGTTGGCCGATGCGCCGATGCCGGAGCCAGAATACACGCTGACCAATGATTCAACGGCGCCATCCGCGTTCGTACGAGATGCCTTCAAAACGAAAGGTGGTTTTGCGCCCTTCGTCAGCTTGAAGCTGAATTTTCCCGTTGATCCGACCGGATCACTGGTGCCAACGATGCCGGAACTGTTGGACACCTCCACCGTGGCGCCGACAAAGGCGGCTCCGGTAGCGGCAACGCCAGACATGGTGATCGTGTCGTCGACAGCCCCGCCTGTGCCGCCACCGCAGCCATGCAGAACCATCAGAGCAGTGCCCAAAATTGCGACTGCAATTCCTCGGATTTCATTTTTCATGGAACATCCTCGTCAATTTAAATGTGAAAGAGTCTGACATCCGCAACTGAATGAATAATTGCTGGCATTGCATAGTACTCTCATCAAATGGCATTCCGCTCCACTTATGGGGGTGACGCAATTACAGATTTAAGTTCAAAGACATAGGGATAATCCCCTCCCATGGTCACCTTCGGAAAAACCTCCCTCCTCAAAAAAGTCATCCCTTGGTTCACTGGCTTTGACGGCTTGCTGGCTTTTGCGGTGCTGATATTGGTGGCGGCGGGCTTGCTGACGATGTACTCGTCGGGCTTTGACCACGGCACACGGTTTGAGGATCACGGGCGCAACATGCTGATTGCAGGGGCCGTGCTTTTTTTTGTGGCTCAAATTCCGCCGCAGCGGCTGGCTGCCTTGGCGGTGCCGCTTTATGTGGTGGGCGTCACGCTGCTGATTGCTGTGGCGGTGTTTGGCGTGACCAAAAAAGGAGCTAAACGCTGGATTAATGTGGGCATCATTATTCAGCCCAGTGAAATTTTGAAGATTGCCATGCCGCTGATGCTGGCTTGGTGGTTCCAAAAGCGCGAGGGCCAGTTGCGGCCGCTGGACTTTGGGGTGGCACTGGTGTTGCTGGCGCTGCCGATTGGGCTGATCGTGCGCCAGCCGGACTTGGGCACCGCCATTTTGGTGGGGGTGGCGGGCCTATCCGTCATCTTTTTTGCCGGGCTGCGCTGGGCGTGGATTGCCCCGCCAGTACTGCTGGGCTTGATTGGCGTGGCGCTGGTGGTGTTTTTTGAACCCCAGTTGTGTGCCGATGGCGTCAGCTGGGTGCTTCTGCGGGACTACCAGCAGCAACGTGTTTGCACCTTGCTGGACCCGTCGCGCGACCCACTGGGCAAGGGTTTTCACATCATTCAGGGCATGATTGCGATTGGTTCGGGGGGCTTTTGGGGCAAGGGCTTTATGCAGGGCACGCAAACGCACCTGGAATTCATTCCCGAACGCACCACCGACTTTATTTTTGCCGCTTTTTCTGAAGAATTTGGCCTTGCCGGTAACCTGGCATTGATTGCCGCGTTTGCGTTCTTGATCTTGCGCGGGCTGATGATTGCCATGGAAGCCCCCACGCTGTTTTCGCGCCTGCTGGCGGGCAGCGTGACGTTGATCTTTTTCACCTACGCCTTTGTGAACATGGGCATGGTCAGCGGTATTTTGCCGGTGGTGGGTGTGCCGCTGCCCTTCATCAGCTATGGCGGCACCGCCATGGTGACACTGGGGATGGGGCTGGGGATTTTGATGTCGATCGCGAAGTCCAAGCGGTTGGTGCAGTCGTGACTGTTTTCCCACAAATTGGAGTCATCGGCGTCGGCAACATGGGCGGCGGCATGGCGCGCAATCTGCTGGCGCGGGGCTGGCCGGTGCGGGTGGAGGACCTGGACAGTGCCAAAACTGAATTTTTTAAGGAAAAAGGAGCTGAAGTCCCCGTCAATATTGAAGAGTTTGCTATCAATTGCGAAGCGATCATCATCTGCGTTGTGACGGCGGAGCAAACGGAATCGGTGTTGTTTGGCGATGACGCAAACAATCCTGGTCTTGCTCACCACCTGCAAGCCGGGCAGACCGTGATGCTGTGCCCCACCATGGCCCCGCAAGACACCGAGCGCTTTGCCGCACGACTGTCCGAATACGGCATCGATACGATTGACGCGCCCATGTCCGGCGGCCCCGCCCGTGCAGCGGATGGCAGCATGAGCTTGATGGTGGCCTGCTTGGACGCGGTGTTTGAGCGGCACAGCGCGCTGATCACGGCCTTGTCCAATAAAGTGTTTCGCATCAGCCAGCGCGTGGGTGACGGCGCGCGCACCAAGCTGGTCAACAACCTGTTGGCGGGTATCAACCTGGTGGGCGCGTCCGAGGTGCTGGTCATGGCCAAAACCATGGGGCTGGATGTGGGCAAGACGCTGGATGTCATTGAGCAATCCAGCGGCCAGAGTTGGATTGGTTTGGATCGCATGCGCCGTGCGATTGAAGGCGACTTTGCCCCACGTGCGCACATGACACTGCTGGAGAAAGACACGCGTTTGGCGGTGCAAGCGGGCGCAGTTGCCGGGTTTGAAGGGCCGTTAGGCGCAGCGGCGCGTGATGTGTTTGCCGCAGCCAGCGCGGGCGGCTTGTCTGACCTGGACGATGCCGCACTGTTCACGTGGTTACAAAGCCGCCCGGCCAGCGCTTAAGCCTACAGGCCTAAAATGGCCCCATGATTTCACGCGAACCCACCATTGAACGCTTGGCCATCGCCAAGTCCCTCCTGCTTACCCCGTTTGGTCTGGATGAATCCCATCTGAGCCGCGCGCTGGCCGAGATCAAGGCCCACAAAGTGGACGAGGCCGATCTGTACTTCCAGTACACCCGCTCCGAGGGGTGGAGCCTGGAAGAAGGCATCGTCAAGACCGGCTCTTTCAGCATCGACCAGGGTGTGGGCGTGCGGGCTGTGAGCGGCGAGAAAACCGCGTTTGCCTATTCCGACGATATCTCCGAGGCATCCCTGCTGGATGCGGCACGCACCGTGCGCGCCATCTCGGCGGCGTCCAAGTCCAGCAAGGTCAAAACCATGACGCCCAAAGTGGCGCGGAGCCGCACGCTGTACAAAGACCTGGACCCGATCTCAACGCTGGACAGCGCTGCCAAAGTTGCCTTGCTGGGTAAGGTCGAAACACTGGCCCGTGCCAAAGACCCGCGTGTGGCGCAGGTCATGGCAGGTTTGGCCAGTGAATACGACGTGGTGATGGTGGCGCGCGCCGACGGCACGCTGGCTGCGGATGTGCGCCCGCTGGTGCGCCTGAGCGTGACGGTGATTGCGGAGCAAACCATAGCCGGTAAGGTCCGCCGTGAAATGGGTTCAGCCGGTGGTGGTGGTCGTTTCGGCCTGGCATATTTTGATGACGAGTGCATTGAAAAATATGTGAATGAAGCCGTCAAGGCCGCGCTGACCAATCTCGAATCCCGCCCCGCCCCCGCGGGCGAGATGACCGTGGTGCTTGGCCCCGGCTGGCCTGGCATCTTGCTGCACGAAGCCATCGGCCACGGGCTGGAAGGCGACTTCAACCGCAAGGGCTCCAGCGCGTTCAGCGGCAAGATCGGCAAACGCGTGGCCGCCAAAGGCGTCACCGTGCTGGACGACGGCACTATGCAAGACCGCCGCGGCTCGTTGAATGTGGACGACGAGGGCAACACCACCCAGAAGAACGTGCTGATCGAAGACGGCATCTTGAAGGGCTACATCCAGGACGCCATGAATGCGCGGCTGATGGGGGTCAAGCCCACGGGCAACG